>JBATLU010000269.1:0-12333 GCA_049289475.1 Pontixanthobacter sp.
ATAGAGGAACGAATTGATGGCGGCGTTCCAATGTTTGGGCCAGGGTAGACAAGTGAAAAAGACTAGAATTGAAAGGCCCGTCGTCGGTTGGCGCGAAGTTGTGGCTTTGCCAGAGCTTGGCATTAGCGGCGTGCCTGCCAAGATTGACACGGGCGCGCGGACCTCCTCGCTCCATGCGGTTAATATCGATTTGTTCGACCGTGATGGCGAGGAAGTCGCGCGGTTCGATCTCGATTTCGGTAGGGGTCAGGCGTATCGTCATTGTGAAGCCATTCGGGTGGCGCATAGGACGATTACCAGTTCCAACGGATCGGCCGAGGAACGGCTTATCGTCAAAACCGCATTGCTGATGGGTGGTGCGGAATTCAGGGTAGAATTCAGTCTGGCCGACCGGTCGGACATGGTGTTCCCGATGCTGATCGGGCGCACTGCACTCAAAAATAGGTTTCTCGTCAATCCGGGGCGGTCGTTCCTGATCTCCGACCGGGCTGACGCAAAGGAAGAATTCTTATGAAAATCGCCATGCTGGCACGCAATCCGAATCTCTATTCGCACAAGCGCCTGAAAGAAGCGGCGGAATCGCGGGGGCACGAGTTGAATATTCTCAACACCACCCGCTGCACCGTCAACATTGCCAGCCACCGACCGACGGTGATGTATAATGGCGAAACTTTGGGCAAATATGATGCGGTTATTCCGCGTATCGGTGCCTCGATCACCAATTACGGCCTTGCAGTTCTGCGCCAATTTGAAATGGGCGGCACATGGCCGCTCAATGAGAGCGTCGCTATTGGCCGCAGCCGCGACAAATTGCGCAGCACCCAGATCATGGCGAAACATGGTCTCGGATTGCCGCTGACAGCTTATGCCAATGACCCGAAACAGGCAGAAGCGATTATCAAGGCGGTCAATGGCCCGCCGGTGGTGATCAAACTGCTCGAAGGGACGCAGGGCATCGGCGTGGTCCTCGCCGAAACGCTCAAGGGCGGTGCTTCGATTATCGAGGCGTTTCGCGGCGCCAACGTCAACATCATGGTGCAGGAATTCATCAAGGAAGCGGGCGGGTCTGACATCCGCTGTCTGGTCGTCGGCGGCAAAGTCGTCGCGGCGATGAAAAGGCAGGGCGCAGAGGGCGAATTCCGCAGCAACCTCCACCGCGGCGGAACAGCGCAATTGATCAAAATTACGCCAGAGGAGCGCTCCACCGCAGTGCGCGCCGCCAAGCATATGGGCCTGAACGTCTGCGGTGTGGATCTGCTGCGCAGCAATCACGGGCCGGTGATTATGGAAGTGAACAGTTCCCCCGGCCTAGAAGGTATCGAAAATGCGACCGGCAAGGACATTGCCGGCCAGATCATCGAATTTATCGAAGCCAATGCGGCCAAGGGGAATACCAAGACGAAGGGCAAGGGGTGACTGCCCACAAACCAACCAGATCGTGGATATCAGTTCCTATTGAACGATTACGGTAACTTCGACATCGTCTCCCCACGCGGGATCGGTGTTGCGATCATCGCGGGCCTCTAAAACCCAAGATGCGAAATCTGTGATGTAGGGGCGCAGTAAATCGGACACGTCATTGATGACCAATTTATAGGGCGGCTGCACCCGGTTGAGGTTCAAGCGATAAACCATGCTTTCTAGAAATGCGTCTGCATTTCGACCATGCCATGCGACGCTGCCCAGAGCGACTGCCAAGCATCAAAGAAGTCTCGATGCGTGCACCAACTTTGACCGTCTAGCTCTATTTTCAACATTGGATTACCTTGGTCACTTCAATGCGAGCAGTAACGTCCGCTAAACGCCTAATTCAAACCCGCTCAAGCATTTCGCGCCATCAACCCGCCATCCACGGGTATCACCGCGCCGGTGATGTAGCTGGCGGCGGGGAGGGCGAGGGATAGGGTGATGTGTGCCACTTCCTCCGGCTCGCCATATCGGCGCAGGGCAGTGCGGCGGTTGGCGTAGATTGCTTTGTGTTCGCCAGGCACCTTGTCGGTCATCGCGGTGCGGATCGGGCCGGGGCAGATGCAATTGACCGTGATGCCTTCCTTCCCCAGATCGACCGCAAGGCCGCGCGTCAGGCCGGTCACGCCGGTTTTGGCGGCGACATAGGGTGTGTCGCCCGGCGTCGCGCCAAGTCCCTCGGTCGAGGCGATATTGATAATCCGCGCGGCGTCGCTCTTGCGCAGCCAAGGCAGCGCCGCCCGCACCATACGTTGATGTGCGGTCAGCATGACAGCAAGCGCGCGGTGCCAGATTTCTTCATACTCATCATCGGCGTCGAGCGGAGCGAAGCTGGAAACGCCGGCATTGTTGACCACAATGTCGATACCGCCGAAATCCACCGCGATTTGCCCCACCACCGCCGCAATCGCCTCGCGGCTTGAAACGTCGAGTGCATAGGCGGCGGCACTCTCGCCGCATTCCGCCGCAACACGCTCGCAGGCCCCAAGGTCAAGATCGGTCACCGCCACCCGCGCGCCCTCCGATGCGAACAGCAGCGCGGTCGCGCGGCCCATGCCGCTGGCCGCTCCGGTAATGATGACGACACGGCCGGTAACGGAGCGTGAGCGGTTTGGTTTCTGTATTATGACATCGCCTTTCGTATTCAGTATTATCTGAACGGAGGTTCGTTGAATGCGCGTAATTTCCGTGAGTGCAGGCGGTTGCCTTCCTCGCGAAGCAGATTGCACGCGGTCACGCCGATCATTAGGTGGGCGGCGATGGCTTCTTCGTAGAATTTGTTCGCCTGGCCGGGCATTTTGATCTCGCCGTGGAGCGGCTTGTCGCTGACGCACAGCAGCGTGCCATAGGGGACGCGGAAGCGGTATCCTTGTGCGGCGATAGTGGCGCTTTCCATGTCGATCCCGACTGCGCGGCTGAGCGACAGTCGCTTGGCGCTGGCGGTGTAGCGTAGCTCCCAATTGCGATCATCGGTGGTGACGATGGTGCCGGTGCGCATCCGCTTTTTCAGATCCGCGCCGTGCTCACCGCTGACTTGCTCGGCCGCGCCTGCGAGTGCTTGTTGAACCTCGGCAATTGCGGGCAAGGGGATTTCCGGCGGCAGCACATGGTCGAGCACGTGGTCGTCGCGCAAATAGGCGTGGGCGAGCACGTAATCGCCGATTTTCTGCGTCGGGCGGAGGCCGCCGCAATGGCCGATCATCAGCCATGCCTCTGGACGCAAGACCGCTAAGTGATCGCAAATAGTCTTGGCGTTGGATGGCCCGACACCGATATTGACAAGCGTGATCCCCGCGCGGCCTTCACCGATCAGATGATAGGCGGGCATCTGGTGTTTGCGCCATGCCGTGTCAGACAGTTGGCTGCTGGCGTTCTGGGTGGGCGCTTCGAGATATAATCCGCCAGCACCGGCCAGCGCGGTATAGCCATTCTTGCCAACTTGCTGGCCTGCCCAATCAACAAATTCATCGACATAGCGGTGGTAGTTGGTGAACAGGATGAAGCGTTGGAAGTGATCGGTCGCGGTGCCGGTATAGTGTGCCAGCCGGGCGAGCGAGAAATCGGTGCGGAGGCCGTCGAACAGTGAGAGCGGGATGGTTTCTCCGCTGTCGTCAATTTCGATTCCGTCGGCCAGTTCATCGCCAATGTCCGCGAGCTCGGTCGAGGGAAAAAAGCGCGCGATTTCCTGCGGGCTGATGCCTGCGAGTTCGGCTGCGGTTTCTCCGTCAAGGACATAGGGGAACGGCATTTCCTGCCGCGAGAGGCGTGCTTCCAACTCGACCGTATAGTCGCTGCTGATCAATTCGAGCTGTTCGCGCAGATAATCGGCGAACATGGCGGGTTTGGTCACGGTGGTGGCGTAAGTACCCGGTGCGTTGAGCCTGCCAAATGCGCGAGAACGGTCTTCGGGCTGCTCGCCGCCGATAAACCGCACCACCAGTTCGGGATAGGCATAGCTGCCATCGGTCCGGCGGACTTTGGACGGAAGCGAGCCGTCGCGCGCAAAAGCGATGACGTCGGCGCGAAGCCTGCTTACGGATTCCTGATACAGGCGATCGAGCTCGCCAATTATATTTTCTACAGTTTTCATCTGGGGCTAATAGCGCCTAATTTCCTGCATTTCAAAGTCATCTGGTCAAAACCATCGTCGGATGTGCGCAGATGTTACAAAAAAGGCGCGGGTCCAGGGGGAGCCGCGCCTTCTTGAATTTATAGTCGAGACGATCAGTCTTCTAATGCTTCTTCCGAAGAGTCGTCTGCTGCATCTTCCAGCATGTCGGCCGGAATTTCACCGGGCTCGAGTGACGGGTCAACTGCTTCGGTGAAGCCGGTCTTTTCAGCCTGTTCTTCGTCGAACATGGCCTTCATGACGTCGACGCCCTGGCGTTGCAGTTCGGCTTCGTCGTCTGAACGGGCGACATTGGCCTTGATCATCACGTCAACTTCAGCGTGCAGACGAATCAGCACGTCAAAGACGCCGAGAGTTTTGATCGGTTCGCCGAGAATGACCTGCTTCTTGGTTACTTCGTAGCCCTGAGCGGTCAAGCCATCCACGATGTCACGCACCGTAACAGAACCATAAAGCTGGCCCGAGTTAGACGATGCACGGATCAGAACCACTTCTGCGCCAGCGACTTTTTCACCGGTCGTTGCAGCTTCAGCAGCCTTTTCGGCGTTCTCTTTTTCAAGACGCTCGCGGTTGGCTTCGAAGACAGCCTTGTTTGCTGCATTGGCGCGAAGAGCTTTCTTGTTCGGCAACAGGAAGTTACGGGCATAGCCGTCCTTCACCGTGACGACGTCACCAATGGTGCCGAGCTTTTCGATGCGTTCGAGGAGAATGATATCCATGTGTCTTCTCCCTTACTTAACGAGGTACGGCAGCAGGCCGATTTGGCGTGCGCGCTTGATCGCCTTGGCCAGCTCGCGCTGCTTTTTGGCGGATACTGCGGTGATACGGCTAGGGACGATCTTGCCGCGCTCGGACATGAAGCCCTGCAGCAAACGTACGTCTTTATAGTCGATCTTGGGAGCACCCTTACCCGAAAACGGGCAAGATTTGCGGCGGCGGAAGAAAGGACGTGCCATTAGCTGCGCTCCTCGCGGTCAGAGCGCTTCTTACGCTCGCGGTCGTTCTTGCGCATCATTACCGACGGGCCTTCTTCAGGCGTGTCGACGCGGATCGTCAAATAACGGATCACGTCTTCGTTGATGCGGGTCTGGCGTTCGAGTTCTGCCACAACAGAGCCGGGGCCCTCGATGTTAAGCAGCACGAAATGCGCCTTGCGGTTACGGTCGATCTTGTAGGCAAGATTCTTGAGGCCCCAAGTTTCAGTCTTGGTGACTTTGCCGCTATTCGATTCGATAATTTCAGTGGCTGATGCAGCCAGCGCGTCTACCTGAGCCTGGCTCAAATCCTGACGTGCGAGAAAGACATGCTCGTAATGAGCCATCTTCGCTTCCTTCACATTGTAATGCCGATCGCTGGCTGATCCGCGGGATTGCGGGGCCCCTCCGACTTTCTTCGTTCCACTGTGACAAAGCCTGTCTGACCACAGCGAGGAAGCGTCAATAGCGGCTCCATTGCAAAAGGCAAGCAGGATTACCGCGCAGAAAGGCCGAATGGCCCGCTTGAATGATATGCCTCTTTACTGGTTGCCATACCTACTCAGATCCAAGAATGGTTAATGAATTCAGACTGCAATGTCCGTTCAATACAATAAGTAATTTCCCGAATCGGCCATTGAGAGATTGTTGAATGTATCGGAGTGCGGGAATCACCCATTTATGGCTTACAGAATCATCTCGATTGACGGCGGCGGTATTCGCGGGATCATTGCAGCGTCGCTGCTCGACAAACTCGATGCGCATTGCAATCTGGTCAAAAGCACAGACATGTTTGCGGGGACAGCTAGCGGATCGCTGCTTGCTCTCGCCTTGGCGCATCGGATCAACACCGGCCATGTGATGTCGCTTTACGAGCAGAAGGGGGAGCATATTTTTGATCCCGCGGCGATGGAATTCAACTGTTCCACGCCATTTTCTTTTGAACAGGAAACCGCGCTCAACAATGCCACGCGCCAGGGCCATTCATCCGGCGAGTCGATCAAATCGTTGTTTCAGGCGAAATATCGGGCTGACAATTTCAAATTTGAATTGAACCGGTTGTTCGGCGCGGCGAAGCTCAGCGAATTGCCGCTGTCAGGCGCGCAAGTGATGGTAGAGGCGATGCAATTGTGGTCCGCCGATCAAGCGCGGTGGACTCCGGTTTCGATCGGAAGCGGCAGGAATGATCCATTTGCCGATATGCTCGTTCTGGACGCAGCGATGTGTTCGGGGGCAACACCAACTTATTTCCCGCCGCACAAACCGGAAGAGCCTGCGGGTCAAAACTGGGGTTACTTCTCGGGCGGAAACATGCACGCCAACAACCCGGCGGCTGCAGCCGCTTGTTATGCGGCAAAGCATTTCGATGCTGATTTGGCAGATATCAAAGTCTTGTCTATTGGTACCGGACGCATCAACGCCGGAATACCCCCGCAAGACATTGGCCGTACTGAATGTTGGGGTGGATGGCAGTGGATTCGCGCCTATTCCCAACATGGCGGAACTGTCCCGGCAGCACCTCTGGTTGAATCGGCAATCAGCGCATCGACCGATATGTGCGAAATCTATGCCAAGGCGATGCTGGGCAATCGCTACATCCGTGCCGACCTTGAAATCGAAGGGCCGTGTTCCGCGCATGACTGGTCAAAACTGGAATTGCTTCAGGCTTCGGTTGAACAATTCACCAAGACCGACAATTGGAAGGCATTGATGGACCGGATTGCCGCTGAGTGGGACGCGGAGGATGGCCTAGCGAATTCAGCCAGAGATGCTTTGAGCGACAAAAACAGGGGTTGGTTCTCTACCCTCTTCGGGTGATTGTGCCACAAAGACGCCTCGCCAAGCGGGGATTTGCCGCCTAAGCCGTTCTTATGGAACAGCATCAGCGGAGTAGTATCACTTGCCCGGCGGACTAGTAGCCCTATTGGACGATATCTCGATAATTGCCCGAACGGCGGCCGCTTCGATTGACGATATCGGGGTCGCAGCAGGGCAAGCAGGTACCAAAGCTGCCGGCGTGGTGATTGATGATGCGGCGGTAACGCCGTCCTATGTCACCGGCCTCAGCCCTGCGCGTGAATTGCCGATTATCTGGAATATCACCAAAGGCAGCTTGAAGAACAAATTGCTAATCCTGCTGCCAGGCGCGCTACTGCTGAGCGAGTTTTTGCCTGCGGCTATCGTTTTCATCCTCATGGCAGGCGGCTGTTACCTCTCCTACGAGGGCGCAGAGAAGATTATCGAGAAACTTGGCGGTGCCAAACATGGTGAAACGCTTGATGATCCAATTGAAGACCCCGTCGCGTTCGAGAAAGGCCGCGTAACCGGGGCGATCCGGACCGATCTGATCCTTTCCGCAGAAATTATGGCGATTACACTAAACGAAGTTGCTGCCGAAACCTTGGTGACGCGCGCCGTGGTGCTCGCGCTGGTCGGGATTGGCATCACTTTTGTGGTTTATGGCGCGGTCGCCATGATTGTGAAGATGGATGATGTCGGGCTGCATTTGGCTAAGAAGCCTTCAAAACTCGCAAAACAGACAGGAAGGTTCCTTCTCGCCGCAATGCCCAAATTGCTGGTTGCCCTGTCCGTGATTGGGACCGTGGCGATGTTGTGGGTCGGCGGCGGAATTCTGATCCACGGGCTGCATGAATTGGGATTGCATAATCTGTCCGACTTCAGTCACGGCTTGCAACACGGGGTTGAGGAATTAACCGGCGGGCTTGGCGGCATTCTTGGCTGGCTAACCTATGCGGTCATATCGGCCGTGGTTGGGCTGCTTACGGGCGGGGTAATCGCCTTTGTCCTGCATAAGATTTTTAAACTTGGCCACGAAACAGGGGCTGAGGGATAGTGGGAGTGGAAAAGTCAATCCTGTACACCTGCGCTGGCTCGCGCGGGCTTCGCGCAAGCTGGGCCGCGCATGAAGCAGGAGTTGATCTTGATCTGAGGATGTTGCCTTTTCCGCCGAGATTTCTCGCTCCTGAATATCTTGAAGTGAATCCACTCGGCACGGTGCCGATGCTCGTTCACGGTGACAGCACCATGACCGAAAGCTGTGCCATCGCGCATTATCTTGCTGTCATTGGCGGAACGAAAGAGCTCATCGTCGAACCGGGTGCGAACGACTATGCCGAGTATCTCGATTTCACCTACCATGCCGATGCAACGATCACATTCCCGCAGACGGTATATTTGCGGTTTGCCAAATTCGAGGCGGACAAGGGCTGGGAAGAGGCGGGGATTGCCTATGCCAAATGGTTCGGAAAGCGGCTGTTGAAAGCGGAACAGCGGTTGGCTGCGCGCGAATTTTTGTGTGCGGAACGGTTCACCGTGGCAGACATTTGTGTCGGATATGCGCTCTACCTCGCCCAGAGGATCGGGCTCGACGAGTATATTCCGCCGCGCCTGATCGAATACCGCGAAATGTTGGTGCAGCGCGAAGGATTTCGCGCGGCTTTGAAAGCTGAAAAACTGGCTGGAGAAGCCTTGGGAATTACTCGGGCTATTTAGCCTAAAGCTGGGCCAGCAGTTCTTTTGCGAATTGCGTCAAAGTATCATCGCGCGCGCCCATCACCACAATCCGGTCGCCCGATCTGGCGATAGAGGCAATCAGACTGCCGCAATCTTCACGTTTGCTAACATGGTCGGCAAGTCCGCCTGCTTCTTCGATCAGTTCGACGATTCGTTCACTCCCAAGGCTACGGTCGACGGTGCCGCCAAAATAGACCGGATCGCACATGATAGTGATATCTTCGGGTCCAAGCTCCGCAGCAAAAGTCTCCGCCAGTTCGTGCCCCATCTGGCGCAAGGGACCGTAACCATGCGGTTGGAAAAACGCTATCACACGGCCGGGATGCGACTTGAGTGTGCGCAATGTCGCTGCACATTTTTCCGGATTATGGCCGAAATCGTCAATTACAGTGATTCCGTTTTCGCTTGTTCCGATGATGTTGAAGCGGCGGGCAAGTCCGGCAAAACTTGCCAGCGCCGTAACTGCCTTGCCTACCGGAACATCCGCCGCAACCGCGCCTGCAACCGCCGCAAGTGCATTGGAGAGATTATGACGACCGGGCAGATTAAGCACCAAGGGATATTCGCTGCCGTCGTGGCGGTCCACGATTGTTGCGGCCTGCCGCACTGGTCCATCGGCAATACTTCCCGGCACCACACCGATCTGGGCCTTGGCTTGTTCGATACTGAAAGTGATGGCCTGCTTGGCGCGGGGGAGGAGCGCGAGCGCTTCGGCATTGTCGGCATTGATTACCGCAACGCCGCTGCGCGCGAGAAAATCACCGAACAGCGCGCGGAGTTCTTCCATGCTTTTGTGGTCAAGGCTGACATTGAGCAGTACGCCCACCGCAGGACGATAGAGCGCGATAGAACCGTCGCTTTCGTCCAATTCGCTGACAAAGGCGCCCGGTCCACCCACAATCGCGCTGGCAAAGGGGCGTTCCTCGCTGACGAAATTTGTCATCACGGCGCCGTTCATGATCGTGGGATTGCCGCCGGTGGCGTAAAGTATCCATCCCAGCATGCCGGTCACCGTAGATTTGCCGCTGGTTCCGGCAATGCCGATACCCGCACCGCTGGTGTTGAACAATATTGACAGCAATTCGGCGCGAGTCATCCGCAAGCAGCCCAATTCTGCGGCGCGGACCACTTCGGGCACGCTATCCTCTACGGCAGCGGAGGCGACCAATATCTGTTCGGACGAAACCATTCCGCTGCCGTCTTGCGGGAACAGGCCAAATCCCTGCTGCTCGAGCGCGGCGAATTTTTCAGGGCTGCGGCCTTGGTCAAGGCTTCGATCCGATCCTGAAACAGAAGCACCGCGTCCTTTGAGAATTTGCGCGAGCGGCAACATGCCCGATCCGCCAATTCCGCAAAAGAAGAAGGGGCGCTCCATTAGCGCGTCATAAGTGGGGAATTCATTCATGCGCGGTGCGGTATGCAGTTGTGCGCGTGCTTGCAAGATGGCTAAGTGTCCAAATGACCAGTCGAGTGAAACGAATTGCGATTTGCGCCCCAGGGAAACGGCTTGAGCGTGAGCATGCCGATGCAGTGCTTGATCTGGTGAAAGACGACCCGGAATTGGAGTTGCAATTCCACAAGCAGTGCTTTGCCCGCCATGGTCATTTTGCGGGCGATGATGCAACGCGCCTCGAAGCCTTGCTGGATTGCGCGAATGATCCGCTAGTCGACGCAGTGTGGTTTGCGATGGGCGGGTATGGTGCAAACAGGATTGCAGGCGAAGCGGTGTCGCAGATGTCAGACGCTGCCAAAGATAAGACTTTCCTCGGTTATTCGGACACCGGCTATGTTCTTGCCGCGCTTTACCGAGCAGGAATTGGCCATCCCGTTCACGGGCCGATGGTGGGGGATATACGCCGCGTGGGCGGTGAGGCTGCGATCCGCCGCAGTCTCGCCTGGCTGAAGGGGGATCGTTCCGGGCTCGAGCCTGAAGCGGGCACTGCACGGAGTGCCGCATTCAATTTGACCACGCTGGCAATGCTCGCTGGTACCGATCTGATGCCCGATTTGTCCGGCCATGTGGTGATGGTGGAAGAGGTGTCGGAGCATCTCTACGCGGTCGACCGATTATTTTTCCACATAACCCAGCATTTGCAGGGTATTGCGGGTCTGCGGCTTGGGAGAATTTCCGATGTGCCCGAAAACGACCGGCCATTCGGTGCCAGTCCAGATGATATTGCGCAATATTGGTGCCGCAAATCGGGCATTCCCTATCTCGGTTTTGCCGATATCGGGCATGATGCCGCCAACCGGATTGTGCCCTTCGGGCTTGCTTGACCGGCCCGCCGCGCATAATCGGCGCGGCAACAGGGAGAATTTTGATGAGAGCTTTTGTTTTTCCAGGGCAGGGAAGCCAGAAAGTCGGCATGGGCGCGGATTTGTCCGCTGCCAGCGTCACCGCGCGCGCGGTGTTTGAAGAGGTGGACGATGCGCTGTCGCAAAATTTATCCACTATCATGCGCGATGGGCCAGAGGCGGAATTGACGCTGACCGCCAATGCACAGCCGGCAATTATGGCCAATGCGATCGCGACCTTGCGCGTGCTCGAACATGATTTCGGCGTCTCGTTGGCAGAGGTGGGCAATTGCGTCGCTGGCCATTCGCTCGGAGAATATACGGCTCTGTGTGCTGTCGGGGCGTTCTCGCTTGGCGATACGGCACGGCTGCTCAAATTGCGCGGTCAGGCGATGCAGGCGGCAGTTCCGGTGGGCATCGGCGCGATGTGCGCATTGCTCGGGGCCGATGTCGAAAAGGCACTGGCACTGGCAGCACAGGCATCGGAGGGTGAAGTGTGCGAACTCGCCAATGATAACGACCCGACGCAGGTGGTTTTGTCCGGTCATGTCGGTGCAATCGAACGCGCGGTGGCGCTGGTCAAAGAACACGGGATCAAGCGCGGTATCCCGCTGCCGGTTTCGGCGCCTTTCCATTGTTCGCTGATGCAGCCTGCCGCCGATGCGATGGCAGAGGCCTTGGCGGAAACATCGCCCGAAGCGATGATCCTGCCGATCTATGCCAATGTCACCGCGTCATTGGTCAGTGATCCATCAGAAGAGCAACGCCTGTTGGTCGAGCAAGTCACCGGCCGTGTCCGCTGGCGAGAGAGCGTGCTCGCGATGCGCGCAGCCGGGGTCGAACATTTTGTCGAGATGGGCGGAAAGGTCCTTGGCCCGATGATCGGCCGGATCGACAAGGAAGCGCAAATCACCGGCGTCATCACGATGGAAGACATTGAAACACTTGCGAAGGAAATTGGATAATGTTCGACCTTAGCGGCAAAACCGCCCTCGTAACCGGCGCCAGCGGCGGAATCGGTTCCGCAATTGCCTACGCTTTGGCCAAGCAAGGCGCGCGCATCGCATTGTCGGGTTCCAACGGGGACAAATTGCGCGCGTTTCGCGAGCAGCTGAATGATGAAATCGGCGGCGATCATGTCGAGATCACCTGCGATCTATCGAGCAGCGAGAGCGTCGAGCATCTGGTTCCCGCCACGGTCGATACGCTCGGCAAGATCGATATTCTGGTCAACAATGCCGGGATCACGCGCGACAATCTCGCGATGCGGATGAAGGACGAGGAATGGGATCAGGTGATGAAAGTCAATCTGGAAGCCGCCTTCCGCCTGATGCGCGCCTGTGCCCGCCCGATGATGAAGGCGCGGCATGGCCGGATCATATCGATCACCAGCGTGGTGGGTACGACGGGCAATCCGGGGCAGATGAACTACGC
>JBATLU010000270.1:0-10843 GCA_049289475.1 Pontixanthobacter sp.
GGCGCCGGTCGCTTTCGCATGGCGAACTGCATCGTATCAATTTCGCGCCCGGCGGCAAGTCTGGCATCAGACATGTTCAGGCAGCGCGCTTCGTTGTTCTTGATATCCCAGATACGCAGTGCGTTTAGAATAGGCCCGCAACCCCTTGCACAAGTTCCTGACATAGTTATTAAAAATAGAGATGGATTTTGTTCGGTCGCGCCTTGTAGTATCGGCCAGTGCGGTATTTTTCGTGCTTCGCGATCACGCGGCGCATCTCGTCAGGGGGAAGCGGACGGATTCGCCCACGGGATAGGCCGCGACCAGCTTGCTTTGAAGCTACTTGAGGCCGCCTAATATACTTTTGCTACTGAATGCTTGCTCAAAAGGCTTGGTCGCCAAACGAGGATTGGCTGCGATCGGCCCAATCCTCGCCATGGCTGCGTTGTCCGCTTTGGCTGTCTTCTCACCTGAAACCTGATCGTCCGCTTCCCACCCACTTTCGGACATAAGAAGGTCACATTCCGGACAACAGAAGCGGACGGTTCGTTCTCCGCCCTTTAATCAGTCGCAGCAGTCCGCACTCATGGTGACAAAAAACCTGCGAACAGCGCCGGTCCCGTTGGCATTGGAATGATTACGTAGCAAACAGCATCGCATCGTCGGCAAAGGCTTTCATCTCCAGCGCATTGCCCGATGGGTCGCGGAAGAACATCGTGGCCTGCTCTCCCGGCTTGCCTTTGAAGCGGACCGTGGGTTCGATTGCGAATTTGGTGCCAGCGGCGCGTAGTTTCTCGGCCAGCGCTTCCCAGTCTTCCATCGTCAGCACGATGCCGAAATGCGGTACCGGCACGCCGTGGCCATCGACCGGGTTCTTGGCTGCATCCTCGCTTGCGCTGCCCACCAGATGCGTGACGATTTGATGGCCATAGAAATTGAAGTCGATCCATTGGTCGGAGGAGCGCCCTTCGGGGCAGCCCATCACCTCGCCGTAAAATTCTCGCGCGGCGGCGAGGTCGTTAACAGGGAAGGCGAGGTGGAAGGGGCGAAGGGTCATGGTTGCGCTTTAGCGGGCGCAGGGCCCGCCGGAAACAATTTCCTACAGCGTCGGGATTTGCCATAAGGTTGTTCAAATACCTCCGGAACCGGATTTTGCCGGGCAGGGGGCGGGGGCACCCATGCAAGTGCCGAGCGTGTGTAAGCTCTATAATATACTGATATATAATGATAAATACTATATTTTGGGTGGTTGACACAGTGTCGCCTTTGTCAACCAGATGTCGCCCTTAGCGTTCAGTCTCGACACCGCAAGGATGAACGCTTACTGCGCCAGTCAGGTGTCAATAAGGTGGAATTGATGAAGCTGATCATCGGCAACAAGAATTATTCAAGCTGGTCGCTGCGCGGTTGGCTGGCAATGAAGCAATCGGGACTTCATTTCGAAGAAATCACCGTCAATATCGGCGGCGAGGAATGGGCGGCGGCGAAGAAGGAATCGGGCGAGATTATGCCTGCGGGCAAGGTTCCGATCCTGTGGGACGGTGATACCGTGATCTGGGATAGCCTCGCGATTATGGAATATTGCGGCGACAAGATTGGCCGTGACCGCTTCTGGCCCAAGGATGATACCGCGCGCGGCATGGCGCGATCAATGGTCGCTGAAATGCACAGCGGTTATATGGCGCTGCGCCGCGAATGTCCGATGAACATGCGCCGCCGGTTTCAGAATGTGGAGATCAGCGATGAAGCCAAAATCGATATCGTCCGCATATTGACGCTGTGGGCAGAAGCGCGTGCGCGCTTCGGGCAGGGCGGACCTTACTTGTTTGGTACTTTTGGCGCAGCGGACATCTTCTATGCGCCGGTTATCAGCCGGTTCCTGACCTATGGAATTGGCGTTCCCGGATTTGCCGAAGCCTATATGCAGGCGGTGTGGGAACAGGAATGGATGCAGCAATGGCTGGCCGGCGCAGAGGACGAGCAATGGGTTCTGGAACAATACGAAACTGGCGCTTCGGTAAAGTAATCTCTGGTTGGGGCGCAGTTTTTGCGCTGCTGCTGGCCGGATTGAGCGCGACGCCAGCTTGGGCGTGGGGCGGTTATGGCCACCGCACATCGGGGGCAATTGCGCTCGCCAATGTGAAGCCGGAAACGCGCGCGGCCATCGCGAAGTTGCTGAAATATGAAAAGCAGCTTGGCACCCCCGAATGCCCGTTAAAAACGCTGGAGGATGCCGCCGTATGGCCCGATTGTGTGCGGCGGACCGGGTGGCGCTGGGGCTATACCGCCGCGTGGCATTACCAGACCGAACCGGTGTGCGAAGATTACAGTGTGCGCAAGAATTGCCCCGGCGGCAATTGCGTGAGCGCGCAAATCGAGCGAAACCAGCGTCTGCTTGCGGATGAAAGCCTGCCGCCTGCGATCCGTCTGGAGGCACTGGCGTTTATGGTGCATTTTGTCGGCGATATTCACATGCCGCTCCATTCGGGCGACAAGGATGATCGCGGCGGCAATGACCGCAAGGCTGCTTATGGCATCGTGCCCGATATGAACCTCCATTCGATCTGGGACGGCGCGCTGGCGGAACGCGGGATCAGTTCTACCGACGGCCCGATTGTGCGGCGATATTCGGCGCAGGAACGCGCCGATCTTGGCGGCGGTGGTCCAGCCGATTGGGGCCGCGAAAGCTGGCAGTTGGCGCGCGATTTCGTCTATCCCGGTGCGTTCGATGCGCAGGCCTGCGACGGTGATTTGCCTAACGAGACAGCGCTCTCGCAGGACGATATTGTAGAAGCGGTGCCGGTGGTGCAGCGCCGTATCAGGCAGGCGGGATTGCGGATGGCGGATATGCTCGATCAGGCGTTCGCGCCAGGGCCGTTGCCGCAGCCAGAGCGCGATCAGCGCCGCTAGCTTAGCGCGCCCCACAGGAACCAACCCGCTACACCCAGCATGACCACGGAAAGACTGCGGCCGATCATGCGGGTGCGTCCCGGTTTGGACAGCGCCACCTTGGCGTGCGACGCGCCAAAAACCAGCAGCAGGTGGATTGAAGTCGCAATTGCGACGCTGACCATTCCCAGCACCAGAATGTCCTGCCAGCCTGCGTCGCTCACGAATTGGGGAACGACGGTCAGGAAGAACAGCGCCGCTTTCACATTGAGCAGATTGAGGACAAAGCCCATCGCGAAATGTTTACGCACTTCGCCCGATGGAACGCGGCCCGTGCTGCTGTCATCGCGTTCGGTCCACGCATTCCACGCCAGCCACAGCATCATCGCTGCGCCTGCAAAGCCTATCCAGCTCGAGATATCGGGATAGGCAGTAAGCAAGGCGCTTAGCCCGAGCGAGGAGAGGAATGCGTTGACCGTGAGGCCCAGCGCAACCCCCGCCACCGCGGCCAATCCGGCGCGCCGACCGTGGCCGAGCGACAAGGCAACCAACCATGCCATATTGGGACCGGGCGTCAGTTCGATCAGCAAAACCGCAAGGGCAAATCCGCCAATATCCAAAGGTCAGTCGCTCCGGCTAAGCATCAGGCAATGCGCTGTGTATCATAGGGCGAGCCGTTCTTGCGCATATATCCATCAGGGCCGAACACCATGTCGATGTCGGGATACTCGCCCGAATCCTCTTCGCTCGATCCAGCAGCCACCACGACAAATACACAATCGCTGCCGCTGCGGTTTTCCAGCCGGTGGCCGTTCTCTACCCCAGCGGCCCATGCGACCACATCACCCGGCAGAATTGGCGTTTCCCCGTCATCCTCATGCAGCACCGCTTCACCCGATACCATCACCAGCAATTCATCCTGCACGCGGTGCCAATGCCGCTGCGACGAAAAAGCGCCCGGCTTCAGCGTCACATGAGTCGCGGCCAGCTTGCCCATGCCGCACACCGGCGCGAGGCGGCGATACCAGCGTCCCTTTACCTCGGCATCATAGGGCGCGGGATAGCCGGTGGCGTTGGTCTGCGGGATTGCGTCGAGATCGAGCTTGGGCATGGCGGTTTTCTCTGGCTGGTCAGCGTCAATTCGCTGGTTTAATCAGATGTCGATGAAAGATGCCATATCCCTCGCCGAAAAGCTGATCGCCGCGCCCAGCGTAACCCCTGCCACCGGACTTGTGTTCGATGTGATGGAGGCGATGCTGGTGCCGCTCGGTTTCGAGATCCACCGCTTTGTTAAGGGCGAGGCACCCGATGGTCCGGTGGAGAATTTGTTTGCGATCCGGCGCGGTCCGGAAGGCTCTAGGCATTTCGCCTTTGCCGGACACCTTGATGTTGTTCCTCCGGGCGAAGGATGGTCGAGCGCGCCCTTTGCGCCTGAACGTAAGGGCGATCTGCTCTACGGACGCGGCGCGGTCGATATGAAGGGCTCTATTGCCAGCATGGTTGCGGCGGCGGCGGATGTGCCCGTCGATGCTGGAACCATCAGCTTCATCATCACCGGCGATGAGGAAGGCCCGGCGGTTTACGGCACACGCGCGCTGATCGATTTTATGAAGGAACGCGGCGATATTCCCGATTTTTGCCTTGTCGGGGAACCAACTTCGGTAAACCGGTTGGGCGATATGATGAAAATCGGACGGCGCGGCTCGGTCAATATCTGGCTGAAAGTTGACGGAACGCAGGGCCATGTTGCCTATCCGCATCTGGCCGACAATCCGCTGCCCAAGCTCATTTCAATTCTGGCCGAGCTGAACGGGATGGTGCTCGATGACGGGACCGATTGGTTCCAGCCGTCCAACCTCGAAATGACCGATCTTGAGGTCGGAAATCCGGCGCATAATGTGATCCCGGCCAAAGCGAGCGCGCGGATTTCGATCCGTTTCAACGATCGTCATAGCGGTGCCTCGCTCTCGAAAATGATCACTGAAATTGCCGAGAAACATGGCGGGATTGCGGAGCCGATTGTCTCAGGCGAACCTTTCCTGACCCCGCCCGGCGAATTCAGCCGGATTATCGCCGATGCGGTGAAGGCTGAGACCGGGATCGATCCTGAACCTTCCACCACCGGAGGCACGTCCGATGCGCGGTTCCTGCGCAATCTTTGTCCGGTGATCGAATTTGGCCTGTGCAATGCGACGATGCACAAGCGCGACGAAGCGGTGGCGATAGCGGATTTGGAAACGCTAGCGAAGATTTATACGCGGGTGACGAAGGCAGTGCTTAGCGCTTAGGCTTCTCCAGCACCTTCTTTTTGAAGCTGCATAAATCGGCCAACTGGCAGCGCCAGCATTCGGGCGTGCGCGCCTTGCACACATAGCGGCCATGCAGGATCAGCCAATGATGCGCGTGGAGCCGGAAGGGTTGCGGCACACGTTTTTCCAGCTTGGCCTCGACCTGCTCGGGCGTTTTGCCCTTGGCCAGACCGGTGCGGTTGCCCATCCGCAAGATATGCGTATCGACCGCAAAGGTCTCTTGGCGAAACCAGCAATTGAGCACGACATTGGCGGTTTTGCGCCCGACACCTGGCAAAGTTACCAACTCATCGCGGCTATCTGGCACAGCGCTGCCATAGTGATCGATCAGCCGCTGCGAGAGCAGAATGACATTCCTGGCCTTGGAATTGAACAGGCCGATGGTCTTGATATGCTCTTTCAAGCCGTCCTCGCCTAGTGCCACCATCTGCTCGGGCGTTTGGACCTTGGCAAATAAAGCGCGGGTCGCCTTGTTCACGCCGACATCGGTCGCTTGGGCAGACAGTGCCACAGCAACCACCAGCTGATAGGCATTGCCATATTCGAGTTCGGTCTCGGGTTCGGGATTGTCCTCTGCCAGACGGCGGAAGAATTCGAAAATTTGGTCGTTGGTCATAATGCCGTGCTCAGCGGAGCCAGCGGATCATGCTGGGATAAGACACAGTTCCTTGCGCAAGTGCAGTCTGCATATCTGCTGTCATCCCGTAAAATCCCAGCATCGGTGCACCAATGAAATGTCCGGTGGCAAAGGATGTCGCAAGCTTGGCACTATCATCGCGGTAGCCACCATTGTGGAACAGGTGCTTGAGCGAAAGCTCGCACTGACGAGACGCGGCATATGACCAGGCAATGGCCATCATTTCATCGGTTGGATCGGATTCGAGCGGCCCCAGTGTCGGGCGATCCTCGGGTGCGGCCACTGCAATATGGCCACCTTCGTGCAGCAGGTCACTCGGCCAAACCGGCACTTCGGGATCGATCAACAAACGACCTTTTACGATCGCAAGCCCGTCGAGAAATTGGGTCTCGCTTGCGTCGATCCAGTCAACTTCGATACCGACTTTGGCGAGGAATGCGAGACAGCGAGCTCCAGCATCTTCACCGCCGCCTTCTTCGCGCCACAAGCATTTATCAGCGGTTACAGTCATAGATCGAGCACATCTTGCATTGAATAGCGTTCGGCAGGCTTGCCGATGATCCATTCAGCCGCCTTGACCGCCCCGCGTGCGAAGATCATCCGGTTCTCGGCATTATGCGTCAGGGTGATGCGTTCCTCGTCGCCTGCGAAGATAACGCTGTGATCGCCGGCCACGGTCCCGCCGCGCAAAGCTGCGAAACCGATTGCGCCCTCTGCGCGCGCACCGGTATGGCCATCGCGGCCGCTTTCGCTGCTCGATGCCAAATCAATGCCGCGTCCTTTCGCTGCAGCTTCACCCAGTAGCAGTGCTGTGCCCGACGGCGCATCGACCTTCATCCGGTGATGCATTTCGACAATCTCTATATCCCACTCAGGACCAAGCCTCGAAGCGGCTTCTTGCACCAGATATGCGAGCAAAGTCACCCCGAGCGAGGTGTTGCCGGTTTGTAGAATAGGGATATTCCTGCTGGCCTGGTCGATCATCGTGTGATGTTCTGCCGCCAGTCCGGTGGTGCCGATGACCATTGGAATTTTTGCGTCTAGCGCGGCTTTGAGATTTGCCGCGAGCGCGGATGGCGCGGAAAAATCGACCAGCACATCCGATTGTGCCGCTGCAACCGAGGCATTGCCGCCCAGATCGACGCCGCCAGTGTAGCTGTGGCCATCCTGTTCGATGGCGCGCTGCAAGGCCAGCCCCATCCTGCCTCTGCTGCCGATTATTCCGATACGGGCCATATGCCCCTCCGCGCTATAGTTCTGATTCCTCTGCCAGAACGCGTTTCGCACCGGCCAGACTCAGATGATGCGAATCAAAGTAGAGCGGATGGCCGTCTGCGACAATGACGGTTTTGTCGCCTTGCACCATATATCGCGCGGGATCGATGATGCTGACTCCCTGCTTGGCCCAGGCAGGGTAATGCTGCGTAAGCCAATGGGTCTTGGCGGCATAGCTGGCACGGCTGGCGGTTTCTGTATCGGGTCCGCGCATCGCGAGCCTGCGCGGGACCTCGAATTTCTGCGGTGGGATTGGCCCGATTAGAACAACGGCCTTACCCGCCTTGCGCAAGCGGGCGATGGTTTGATCGAGTATTGGGGCAACGCCGGTTTGACTGTAATTCTCGCTTGCCCAGAAGGCTGCGAGATAGACCGTCTTTAGGTTTGCATTGGCTTCCAGCTCATCCAACACCGCTTGGTTGAATGCCGCGCAGGCCGGATCACGCGGTGCCTCATAGCCCAGAGCAGGCGCGCAGCTGGCGTGGGTGCGTTGGGCGAGCGATTGGCCTTTCGCTTTCAATTTCTCGCCGAGCACCCAGGCAAGCTCGACCCCGTGGCTGTCTCCCCATAGAATTGCGGTCGGGGCAACATTGGCTCCCAGATTGCATCGCGGTCTGTCAGGGCCAATCTCGTCGTTCAAACAGGCATCGCGCACCGGGCTGACATCATGCACTGCATTGGCATAATGGACTGCCTGATCTGGGAACCGTGCGGGCCAGCCGCCAAGCGAAACCAGCGCCACTGCGGCGCCAGATAGAGCCGCCATGCCTACGCCGCTCCACGCAAAAATCCGCTTTCGATTGAAGCTGCGATGGTTGCGGAATGGCCCTTCGATAAAACGCCAGCTGAGCCATGCGATGGCGAAAGACAGTGCAATAAATGCGGCGGACTGCAGCGGGGAGAGCTTTTCATCCTGCGCATATTCGCTCAGCACGATCAGCGGCCAGTGCCACAGATAGAGCGAATAGCTGACCAGGCCGATGGCGACGGGTGCTTTCATCGCGAGCATCCTGCTGACGATTGTTTGCGGGCCGCAGTGGATCAGCAGCGCCGCGCCGAGAACCGGCGGAAGGGCGGCAATTCCGGGGAAGATTGTGCCTTTACTGTAGAGCAATGTTGCTGCGACAATTGCCGCCAATCCTGTCAAGCCAAGCAATTCGCTGAGGATCCGGTTCCTCACCGGCGGTATCGCGCCCAAGGCCAGCAGCGCGCCAACCATCAATTCCCACGCGCGCGGCGGCAGAAGATAGAAAGCAAACCCGTCGCTATTGGCCTGTTTGGTGACCGCCCAAATGAAGCTGATCAGCGCGAGCGCCACCACCGAAGCCAGCCGCAAACGCGGCGCAAATTTGGCAATCACCATCAGCATCAGCGGGAAGCCGATATAGAATTGCTCTTCCACCCCCAGTGACCATGTGTGGAGCAGCGGCATGGTTTCGGCGGCGGTCTGGAAATAGCCGGCTTGCATGAAGAACCAGACATTGGCGAGGAAGCCCAACGCGGCCAGCGCAGATCGCGGCACGCCCTCGAAATCTCCCGGCAGATAGAGCCAGCTGCCCGCGATGAGCACAAAGGCTACCACCGCAAATAAGGCGGGCAGAATCCGCCGCGCTCGCCGCTCATAGAAATTGATGATCGAGAATGAACCTGCGTTGATTTCGCGCGCGATAATCCCGGTAATCAGATAACCTGAGATGACGAAAAATATATCGACTCCGACAAAGCCCCCGCCGAATCCCGCGACATGCGCATGGAACAGCAGCACCGGCACCACGGCGAGCGCGCGCAGCCCGTCAATATCAGGGCGGTAGGCAGGCCTGGCTTGAGGTACGGTCTGATCGCTCATAGAGCTTGCGCCTTAACGACATTTGGTAAAGATTTGACGGATGACGGGTAAACCACGCAACATCGTAATCCTGACCGGTGCGGGTATCAGCGCCGAGAGCGGGATCGACACCTTCCGGTCCGATGGCGGGCTTTGGGAACGGCACCGGATCGAAGATGTCGCCACGCCCGAGGGGTTTGCGCGCGACCCCGATCTGGTGTTGCGCTTCTACGATATGCGGCGCGCGGCGGTGCAGACCAAACTGCCCAATCAAGCGCATGATGCCTTGGCCCGTCTCGACCGTGAATGGAGCGCGCGAACGGGTCACAATTTTCTGATCGTGACGCAAAATGTCGATGATCTGCACGAACGCGCGGGGGCGAGCCATGTGCTGCATATGCACGGCGAATTGCTCAGTGCGATGTGCACCGCTTGCGAAATGCGTTCACCTTTCAGAGGAACCATGATCGAGCGTCCGCCGTGTCCGATTTGTCAGGCACGCAGCCTGCGGCCCGATGTCGTCTGGTTCGGCGAAATGCCCTATCAAATGGAGCGGATCTACGCCGCGCTGCGCGAGGCCGATCTGTTCGTCAGTATCGGAACATCGGGCGCGGTCTATCCCGCCGCCGGCTTTGTCCGCGATGCCCGCGATCTGGGCGCAGACACGCTCGAACTCAATCTCGAAAGCAGCGAAGGATCGGGCTGGTTTGGCGAGAGCAGGCTCGGTCCGGCGAGCGAAGTGGTGCCCGCGTGGGTCGAGGAGATACTGGCATGACCATCCATCGGGGCAGCTGCCATTGCGGCGCGATCACTATTGTCCTGAACGACGAGCCGCTTGACGTTGGTGAGTGCAATTGCAGCCTGTGCCGCAGGACCGGCGGATTGTGGCACCATTGCTCGCCCACATTGGTGGAGGTCACGGGCACGGCGAAGGGCTATGTGCAAGGCGACCGTATGCTGACAACGTGGCATTGCGGCACTTGCGGCATCACCACCCATTGGACGATGATCGACAATCCCGATTATGACCGGATGGGCATCAATCTGCGCCTGTTCGAGCCGGAAGTATGGGAGAAACTGCCGCGCCGGTTGATCGACGGGGCGAGTTTTTAGGCGCCTTTACACCCCTTGCACGCAGGGTCTTTAGCAATCGCAAAGCTGCGCATCGAAGGCTGCAATCCGTCGAGCATGTGCAGCTTGCCCCAACCGGGATCGCCGAGCGCGGTCTTGCCTTCCAGAATGACCCGGACAGCCTGCATCGCGGCAAAGCTGCCTGCCCAACCGGCCATCGCGCCCAGCATCCCGTCATCGGCGCAAGTGTCGCAATCGTCATTGTCAAACGCGTCGCCGACATAACAGCGATAGCAGGAATGCCCGGCCAAATGCCCGGCAAAGGCGGCAACCTGCCCTTGGAAGCGCCCGACAGCGGCGCTGAGGAGCGGGATACGCGCAGCCACGCAGGCATCGGACACCGCGAGGCGCGTGGCGAAATTGTCGGTTCCGTCGATCACCAGATGTGTCGTCTCGATCAAAAGGGGTGCGTTGTCCGCGCTGATACGGTCATCGCGTACATCGACCTCAATCGCGCTGTCGAAATTGGCGAGCCAGCGGCGTGCAGCGACGGCTTTTGCATGGCCGACATCACGCTGGGTGTAGATCGTCTGGCGCTGGAGGTTGGAGATTTCGACATCACCGTCATCGATCAACCTCAGTTGGCCAATCCCTGCGCCAGCGAGATATTGCAGCACCGGGCTGCCGATACCGCCCAGCCCGACCAGCGTCACATGCGCCCCGGCCAGCGCAACCTGCCCCGCTCCGCCGATCTCCGGGATGACGATATGGCGGGCAAAACGGTCGAGGCGGTCAGGGGATAAGGCCATGCATTGCCTGTTGGCATGATGTGCAAAAGCTGTCGACAGCCCTGTGCAT
>JBATLU010000271.1:0-9488 GCA_049289475.1 Pontixanthobacter sp.
GGATGATGCTTGCTTTCGGGATGTCCTCTGCCTTGCTCAATGTCGCGCGCGGCGGTGAAGGTCAGGTGATCGACTGCGCCATGACCGATGGCACAGCGGCGCTGATGGGCATGATCCACGGCATGGCCAATATGGGCGTGTGGTCGGAAGAACAGGGCGCGAATATGCTCGATACCGGCGCGCATTTCTATGACACTTATGAAACCTCCGATGGAAAATTCATCTCCATCGGCAGTATCGAACCGCAATTCTATGCAGAGCTTCGCCGTCTGGCTGGCCTTGAAGATGATGCAGCCTTTGATGCGCAACATGACCGCGCTGCATGGGGTCCGCTGAAGGACAAGCTCACAATTCTGTTCAAGTCCAAAACCCGCGAGGAATGGAACGCGATCATGGAACATAGTGACGTGTGTTACGCACCGGTGCTGACCATGAGCGAGGCGAAAGCACATCCGCACAATGTCGCGCGCGGCACCTTTATCGAGGTTGCGGGTGACCTCCAGCCAGCACCTGCACCGCGTTACAGCGGGACGGAAACAGGCAATCCCACGCCTGCTCCGCTACCTGGTGATGATACGGATTCTATCCTCGAAACGCTGGGAATGAATGATGCCGAACGCGCCGCTTTGCGCGATGCGGGGACTGTCGCCTGACCTCTTCCGGTTGACACTTGGGTGACGAAGGCGACACTGTGTCAACCGGCTCGCTTTTGAATAAGCTTCTGAAATTCATATATTAAAAATCGTTCTTAGCATTGGTGTCGCTGGGGGAGGCCCTCGGCCCATCCGCCTTATCGCTTGCCGTTCCATAGCGCAGATCAAGCTCCTCATCGGGGCTTGCGCACCATTCCTCCGGCCCGCTTTCGACCCGCTCGATCAAACCTGCAAGATCATCGGTTTCGAAGGTGCTGGCGGGTTGGTAGTCATTTGGGCGAGGGCGCGCGAGGTTCCCGCGCATCGCCAACAGCGATAGCGTCAGCCGTTCGTCAAACCGGCGCGACGTGCCAAGCAATTCACCATTGTAATAATGCGGCACCTCAACTCCGTTTAACGCCCGGTCGAGCGCCGCCTCTGCCAGCACATCAAACCGCGTGACAAAGGCCGCCTCCCATGCGGCGTCAAATGGCTCGCCGCGCAATCGGGCGCGCAGTTTGTACGCTGACTGGCGGCTCATCCCCACCGCACGCGCTGCCGACGTAACATTGTGGTTCGCAGCCAGTTCGCGCAGAAATGCAGCCTGCTTGGTCGGGGTCCAGCCATCGTGGCGCTGGGGCGAGGGCTGTAACAGGGAGGTTTCGGAAACGGCGCTGGTATCGCCAAACGAACGGGGATCAGGATGCGTGTTCATCGGAGAGTATAAGGCAGAATTTGCGCGTGTAGGAAAATGGTTTTTGGTTTGTGCGAGATGGCTGAGCCGCAGCGCCATCGATGCCTGCTCTCGCACCTAATGACTTGATACCAGTTGGTAAGGATTACGCGTCACTATCTCTGAAATATCAAAGAGGTGCTCCGTGAAATTTCCCCTTCTGCCCGCCGCCTTCGCGCTGCTGTTCGCCAGTCCTGTGTTGGCAGGTGAAGCCAATATCAGCGGATATGCGACTGCAGTTGACGGCGATACGCTCGATTTTTCCGGAACGACTGTGCGGCTTTACGGAATCGATGCGCCCGAGACGGGGCAGGATTGCACGCGCGATGGGGCCAGCTGGAACTGCGGTATCGAGGCCAAAGAACTGCTCGCCGAATTGGTCGCGGGGCAGCGGATCGAGTGCCAATCCTATGGGGATGATGATGCGGGCAATTTGGTGGCCGTGTGTGTCCGTGACGGGCTGGATCTGGGCTTGACCATGATCGAGGCAGGCTTGGCTGTCTCGCTTGATAAGACTTCGGACAGTTACAGCGCGGCAGAGGCTTTGCGCAAAACGCACAAATTTGGCCTCTGGGCGGCGGAATTTGAAGATCCGGCAATGTGGCGCGCCGCGCATATGCCAGCGCCAAAACCCGCCGCGGTCACGCGGATCGCGCGGCAAGTGCAGCCAGCGACGAGCGAGCAGGTGTATCGCAATAAGCTAGGCTGCGCGATCAAAGGCAACCGGAGCCGCCGCGGCGATTGGATTTATCACCTACCCGGCATGAATTATTACGAACAGACGCGCCCCGAAGAACTGTTCTGCACCGAATCCCAAGCACTTAGGGCCGGATACCGCCGGTCGAAGGAATGAGTTGATGGATAATTCGGCTCTCACTTAGCCGCCTGCGTCACTCGCGCATTCGCCCAGACAAACCTCAAATCTGTCTTTGCGAGCGATCATATGTCGCGCGGCAATGAATAGGCATCTTAGGCCCGTCATTGCGAGGAGCCGCAGGCGAAGCGGCAATCCAGAGCTAGCCCCGTGCCATACTGGATTGCGTCGCTACGCTCGCAATGACGAGGAAGGTGGTAAGTACGATGGATTTGGGGGAATGCCTGATTTTAAGGTCATTAACCGACGCTTCCTTCAGGGCAGCTTACTTCCCCGGACATTCCGGATTGGTATCGCTTCCAAGTCAATGTCTTCGAGACAACGAATGTTCACAGCCCACATCTCTGGCGCAGTCCGAGGCCGTCTGAACGGAAGTATACCGCAAATAGGGCAAAAGTAGTCAATCGCAGTCTTCGTGTGAAACTGGTAGGTCGCCATCCTCTGCAATGGCGTGTGTATCTCTAATTGTTCTTCACTCACGCGATGGCTCAATGCTCCGCGTCGCCTGCAAATGCTGCAATCACAGACTCGGACATGATCCAAGTCCATTCGAACCGAAAACCGGACGTTCCCGCAATGACAGCTTCCAAGGTAGTCCTGCATCACCTCACCCAATAAACGCTTTCACCTCGGCGGTGAAATCATCGAACCGGTCGTGATGCACCCAGTGGCCCGCGCGGTCGTAATCGGTGACGGTGACATTATCGCCGAAATGCTTGATCCGACCATCCTTCACCGGATTGCTGGCCCAGCTGTCATTGCCGTAGATCAGGCGGGTGGGGCAGGTGATGCGGCCCCATAGTTCCTCGATCTTGTCATATTGCAAATCGTCTGGCGGCCAGGCGTGGAGATGCGGGTCGAATTTCCAGCTCCATGTGCCGTCTTCGTTGCGGATCGCACCGTTGCGCGTCAGATGTTCGGCCTGCGCGCGTGACAGGTAACTGTTCGCCTCGTGCATCCGGTCGAGCGCGTTTTCAAACGTGTCGTAGCGTTTGGGCAGACGGGCGGAGGAATCGCGCTTGGTCTCGATCCATTTGCGCGTGTGGCCATACCACGGGGTTTTGGCCATCTCCTCCTGCCTGCTCGGGCCGGGGCCAAGCCCCTCGATCGCGACCAGCTTGCGGACATTTTCGGGATAAAGGCCGGAGTAGCGGATCGCGATATTGCCGCCGAGCGAATGCGCCACCACTGTGACTGGCGAAAGTTCCAGCTGGTGGATAAGCTGCGCGAAATCATAGATATAGGACGTCATCGGATAATATCCGGTGCTCGTCCATTCGCTGTCGCCGTGGCCGCGCAGATCGGGGCAGATGACGTGCCAGTCGTGCCGCAGTTCCTCCGCCAGCCAGTCCCAGCTGCGGCAATGGTCGCGCCCGCCATGTTGCAGAATCAGCGGCGGCGCACCGTGATTGCCCCAATCGGCATAATGGAGGCGGGTTCGCTGGCTAATGAAGCTCTGCGATGTCGGGCCGATTAAATCCATAAATTCTCCTGCGGGGAACTCTTCCGCTGACGTAAACGTAAATATGCGTTGCAGTCCGCTACTTAGCTGATACGCTGTAGCACAAGCAGAAAAATCAAGAGAGGACTAGTCCATGCCCGCAATCAATGTTCCCCAGCCAGCATTCATGGAAGAAGAAGAGATTGCTATCTTCGCCGATGCGGTGGGTAAATTCTATCAAAAGCACGCGCCCGAAAAACGCGTGCTGAAATGGCGTGAAGACGGACAGGTCGAGCGCGAATTCTGGAACGAAGCGGGCGAGGCGGGTCTGCTCGGCGTGTCGGTGCCGGAGGAATATGGCGGCCATGGCGGTGATTTCCGCCACGATATGGTGGTGCTTGACCAGCAGGCCAAACACGGGGTGGAAGGTTTCGCCGCCAGCCTGCACAACACGATCATCCTGCCCTATCTGGTGCGTCACGGGACTGAAGAGCAAAAGAAGAAATATCTGCCCAAGCTGGTCACTGGCGAGCTGGTCAGCGCGATTGCGATGACCGAGCCGGGCGTTGGTTCAGATTTGCAGAGCATTACAACCACTGCGATCAAGGATGGCAATGGCTACCGCCTCAACGGAGCGAAGACCTATATCTCCAGCGGACAGACCGCAGATTTCATGATCGTGGTTGCGAAAACCGACCCGAACGAACGGGCCAAGGGTATCTCGCTGATGCTGCTCGAAACCGAGGGTGCAGAGGGGTTCCAGCGCGGCAAGAAGCTCGACAAGATCGGGATGGATGCGGCGGATACTTCAGAACTGTTTTTCGACGATGTGTTCATTCCCGGCGACAATGTTCTGGGCGGGGTAGAGGGCAAGGGCTTCTACCAGCTGATGGGCGAGCTGCCGCAGGAACGGCTGATTATCGCGATGGGCGCGATGACGGGCATCGAGAAGGCGCTCGACGTGACGCTGGAATATACCAAGGAACGCAAGGCATTCGGGCAGCCTATCTGGGAATTCCAGAACACCCAGTTCACGCTGGCAGAGCTGGCCGCGAGAGGCACCGCAGCGCGGATTTTCGTCAATGATTGCATCGCCAAGCATCTGGAAGGAAAGCTGGACGTACCGACCGCCTGTATGGCGAAATTGCTGGTCACCGATCTGCAAAGCGAAGTGGTCGACAAATGTCTGCAGTTCCATGGCGGCGCGGGCTACATCAATGACTATCCGATTGCGCGGATGTACCGCGACACGCGGATTGCGCGGATATTTGGTGGTTCGAACGAGATCATGAAAATGGTCATCGCGCGCTCGATGTAGTCAACTCGATGTAGTCAAATAGGGAAGTAGGTCCTGACCCTAGGTTTGCGGTCTGCCGGTCAGCTTTGCTGCTGGTGGACCGCCAGCGATTCGCGGACCCGATCGAGCGCGCTGCCGATCGGGTCGGTCTCTTCAAGCAGTGCGAAGCTGCCGCTCACGACATAGCTGCAATGTCCGTGCACGGTGGCGATGAGCGAGCGGGCATAGCGCGCGATATCGAGATCAATATTGCCGGGCAGGGCCTTGGCCACCTCCTCCTGCACAATGGCAGTCAGCTGCGCGCGACCTTCAAAATCTTCGGGCGAAAGGCCTTTTCCTTCGGGCAGGCGATGGTCGTAAATCGCTGACCAGATGTTGGGATTGTCCAGCGCAAAACTGAAATAGCCGCGCACAAGGCTGGCGATGCGATCATCGCTGCCGGCCTCCAACTGCTGCTCAAGATGCGCAGCCCACAGGCTGAATGTCTGCGTATTGATTGCTGCCAGCAGACCTTCGAGCGAACCAAAGACATTATAGATAGTGCCGACGCTATAACCGGCTCGCTTGGCTACTTCTCGGCCTGAAAAACGTGCATAGCCCACCTCGGCCATCAATTCGTGGCCCTTGTTCAGCAGCAGGTTTCGCAATTGTGCGCGCGTATGATCGGATCGCCGTCCCATGACGGCTGCAGTGGCAAAAAAATTGAACGCTGTCTATTTTTTATATTGAACATTGTTCAATTAGTGTTACTCCGTGCTAATTGTATTGGGGAGTTTGCTCTGTGGAAGTCCTGATTCTGTTGTTGCTCGGCGGTGCGATTGTCCATTTGTGGCGGCGCAGCGATGCTCTTGAGGCCAAGCTGAAGACGCTCGATGCGCGGATTGATGGATTGCACTGGCACATCACGCATGCGCCAAAGGCAGAGGACGAATCCGCAGCGCAGACCCCATCTGTACCGCCGATTTCCGAGCAAAGGCCGGTAGTGACCCCGCAATCTTCCATTCCTGCGCACATACCCGCGCCCATACCTGCAATGCGCCGCGCTGCTGCAAAGCCGGCGCCGGCCGCTCCCGCGATCAGCGCAGAGCCTACGCAGCCTGCACAGGACAATACGGCCGCGCTGCAACCCAAATTTCAATTCACACGTCCAAGCTTCGATTTCGAGGATATTTTCGGCCGCTTGTTGCCGATCTGGGCGGGCGGCATCACGCTGGCGATTGCCGGATTCTTTCTTGTCAAATATTCGATCGAGGCGGGACTGCTCGGGCCGCAGGTTCGCGTCTTGCTCGGCTTCGTGTTTGGTTCGGCTCTGCTGGTCGGAGCCGAAGCTGCCTATCGCGCTGAAGAGCGCATCACCGATCCGCGCGTCAGGCAGGCGCTCGCCGGTGCAGGGCTGGCGACGCTCTTTGCCAATTTCTACCTTGCGGGGAGCCTTTACGGTCTGGTCGGCAATTCGATAGCCTTCTTGGGCATGGCGGGTGTGACTGGTGCGGCGATCCTGCTGTCGTTCCGCTTCGGCTTACCCAGCGCGATACTAGGTCTGGTAGGCGGTTTTGCCGCTCCGATGCTGGTCGGCAGCGAGGAGGCCAATCTGCCGCTACTCGCGCTTTATCTTTCGCTTGTTACCGGCGGATTGACCTATGCCGGAAACCGTCAGGGGCGCAGCTGGCTGGCGCTTGCCGCTTTGGCTGGTGGGCTGGGCTGGGGCGTGTTGATGCTGTTTTCCAGCGTTACCGGCTTCACAGATATACTCGCGTTCGGCGGCTATCTGGTTGTTTTGGGTGCGGTTGTTCCAGCCCTGACGGAGGGCAAGGCTGCGCACCCGATCTTACGCATTGGCGCAGCAGCACTCACCGCAATCCAGATGGCCGCGATGGTCCAGCAGTCGGGCAATTCGATGTTGGCATGGGGCCTTTATGGCCTGCTTGCAGCGGCGCTCGCCTTCTTCGCCTGGCGCGAGCCGCGGATGCGCGAGGCCAATGGCTTTGCCGCCTTCGTTGGCTTGGTCATGCTCGCGTTGTGGTGGGATGCGTCACTGGTCAACTTCACCATCGTGGCCGCCGGTATGACAGCGATTTTCGCAGGCGTTCCGCTAGCGAGCATCTGGCACAAATCCGACCGCAAGATCGATTCGCTCCAAATCGCGCTGTTTGTCTTGGGCTTGATCCCGCTGATTGTTTTGAAATTCAGCGGAGAAATGTCCGATTACGCGGTCTCCGGGGTAATTGTCGCACTAAGCTTGGTGCCGCTTGCCGCATCACGGTTGCAATGGCCTTCGATAGATGGCTGCCTATCAATTGGCGCGCTTGCTACGACCAGTTCGGCGGCAATCGGGTTCGCCATTGCCGGACTGGTCGCGCTGCCCGAATGGACCGCACCGATCACCCTCGCATTTGTCACGGGCGCTCTGATCGCGCTTGGATGGCGCAGGGTTGATAAGGGCCTGTATGGCCTAGGTTGGATTGGTGCCGCCGCCATGCTGGCTGCGTTGCTGCTGACACCGGACGGCGCAGCCGAAGCGAGCAAATTGTCGGGCGTCCCGGTCGATACCGATCTGCTGCACGCAATCTTGCGCTGGGTAGCAGCCGCAAGTCCGCTTGCAGCGCTGGCCGTTCGTGGGCGTCCGCTGATTGCCATTCCTGCGGCCGAAATTGGTGCAACAATTCTGATCTATGGATTGTTTGCACAGTTCCTGCCCGCGGACGCACTTGGCTGGCTGTCCGCTGCCATGCTGCTGGGCCTCACGCTAGGCGTTCAAGGCCGCGGCTCTGCCAAAATGACCGCAGCAGGCATCAGTCTGCTGTGGGCTATCGCACCCGCCCTCGAATGGGCAGCGCAAGGCGTATTTGCATTTGCAGGAAGCCCCATGCTGAGCGCATCCGATTTCGGTTGGCGCACAATTGGCCTGCATATCGCACCCTTTGTCGCCTCAAGTGCGATCCTTGTATGGCGCCGGCCGAACGGCATTGATCGTTCTATTGCGCCGTTCCTTACAGCATTGGGCCTGTCGGGGGCAGTTGGCGCGCACATGGCGTATAAGCAGATATTCGCTATCGAGACGGCTGAACAATTCATCCGACTCGGCTTGGCAGAGCGGACTTTATGGGAAGCACTGATGCTTGCAGCGGGGTGGGCCATTAGCCGGATATATTCCGAGCGGGATTGGGCAAGGGGCGTATGCGCCGGCCTCTATTCGGCCTCTCTGACGCATTTCGCGTTCTTCACCGCAGTGCTGCACAATCCGCTATGGTCCGAGCAGGCGGTCGGAAGCTGGCCGCTGGTGAATTTGGTCTTGCCTGCCTATCTCACCGGTATTGTTTGCACATTCTTGCTGGCACAGTCGGTTTCGGGACTGATGGCCAAACTTGCACCCGTTGCCAAATTGGCGTGCGATGCGGCTTTGATGCTGTTGATTGGCCTGTTGTGCCTGACAGAGCTGCGCCAGATATTCGCCGGATCGGTTCTGACCAGTATGGAGGTGGGACAGACAGAAGACCTGCTTCGCTCGCTGCTAGGGATTGTCGTGGCCATCGGTTTCCTGCTGTGGGGGGCCAGGAACCAAAGCCGAAGCTGGCGCGTCGGTTCGCTGGTGCTGATGCTTGGCGCGGTACTGAAAGTGTTCCTGTTCGATGCCAACGGTTTGGAGGGGCTGATCAGGATTGTCTCCTTCGTAGCGCTCGGTTTCAGCCTGATCGGGATCGGCTGGTTTTACGCCCGGCAGCTGTCGCGCGAAGAATCTGCCTGACCCGAACGCGAGCGGAGTAATTGTCACTAACGCGTCACATCACCGAGGCATTTCCCGTCCTGACAAAGGGATATGCCGCATATGGAAATTATCAATATTTTCCTCACCGCAGAATGGGGTGAATCGCTCGACGATTTCCAGCATGATACGACGCGCTTCGTGTTCGGTAGGCTCGGCGCAAACGGGCCCAAGCGGCTGGTCGAAGGACCAATGTGGGCTTTTGTCGATTGGGTGATGGACGACCTTGCCGGACTGGAAATGTGCCGCCGCCTGCGATCCGACCCGCGCACCGAAGAGGCGCATATTACAATCGTGCTCGACAATGATGATGTGGAGGATCGCCGCCGGGCGCTGAAAGCGGGGGCCGACGATTATATTGTCGGGCCGCTTGACCGCAATATCGTCCTTGACCGGGTTATGGCGCTGCAATCGCAGCATCGCCGCCACGCTTCGCACCAGTTCCGGCAAGGCGATCTGATTATCGACATGACTGCGCTGAAGGCAATGTGGCGCGGTACGATGATCGACCTGCGCCCCAATGAATTCCGGCTTCTGAGATTTCTTGCCGAAAACCCCAACCGCGTTTTGTCTCGGCAGGATTTGATTGTCGGAATCGGCAAGCAGGAACCGCCGATTGATGACCGGACCGTTGATGTCTGGATTGGCCGTCTGCGCCGCGCGTTGAAGGTGGCGGGTGCAGGCAACCCGCTCAGGACGATCCGGTCCTTGGGATATGTCTTCGACGTCTAATTTCCCGGTATTGTGC
>JBATLU010000272.1:0-2268 GCA_049289475.1 Pontixanthobacter sp.
CAGTTATACCGCTGTTCCACGTTACGGCCTGTTCAGCAGGAATGATGGGGCAATTACATGCCGGCCACACGATCATCTATATGCATCGGTGGGAAGCGGTCGAAGCGTTCCAGATTATTGAACGCGAGAAGGTCAACATCACCGGCGGCGTGCCGACGATTGCCTGGCAAATGATCGAACATCCCGAGCGCGAAAACTACGACCTCTCAAGTGTGGAGGCGGTTGCTTATGGGGGTGCGCCCGCTGCGCCGGAGCTGGTCCGAAAGATCTTCGAAACCTTCGGCGCGATGCCTGGCAATGGCTGGGGCATGACCGAAACGATGGCGACCGTTACAGTTCACTCGGCAGAGGACTATCTGAACCGACCGCAAAGCGCCGGTCCGCCCGTTCCGGTCAGCGATATCAAGGTGACAGACGAGCAGGGAAACAGTCTCTTGACGGGTCAAGTGGGCGAACTGTGGGCGCGCGGTCCGCAGATCGTGATCGGCTATTGGGGCCGTCCAGAGGCAACAGCAGAGACTTTCGTCAATGGTTGGGTCCGCACCGGCGACCTTGCATTTCTGGACGAGGAGGGGTTTTGCTACATAGTCGACCGGGCCAAGGATATGGTCATCCGCGGCGGAGAAAACATCTACTCGTCCGAGGTCGAAAATGTCCTCTACGATCACCCAGCGGTGATCGACGCGGCGGTGCTCGGTATCCCCCACAGGACACTGGGCGAAGAGCCCGCAGCAATTGTCCATCTGGCGCCAGGTATCTCGGCGAGTGAGGAAGATCTGAAGATTTGGGTGGCCGATCGGCTGGCCAAATTCAAAGTGCCTGTGCGAATAATTTTTGCTACGGAAATGCTGCCTCGCAACGCCAATGGCAAAATTCTCAAAAAGGATTTGAAAGCAAGGTTTGAGGATTGTTGACAGCGCAAGTTTGGCCCATTTTCGGCAAGGGCGGCTGAACCAATGAGGAGGGATTTGGCCTCTATGCTTTGGTTGATCCGGATTGGCTAGCGATCGAGGAAGGCGAGGGCCGCTGCTTCATCAATCACTTCGGCGTATTTGGCCTGCAAATCGAATAGGCTGGCCAGATGCGGCTCTGCGTGACGGTCGCCGCAGGCATCGCCAATCACAAAGGGCGCGAAACCATTTTGCAATGCATCGAGCGCGGTTGCTCGTACGCAGCCTGATGTTGACATGCCGGTGATCAGCAGAGTGTCGACCCCCTTTGCTTTAAGAATTGCCGTAAGCGGCGTGTCGAAGAAGGCTGATGCATATTGCTTGGTTACGACTACTTCGCCTGCTTCCGGCTTTAAAATGCTGGGAAATTCGCCGAGCGGCGAGCCTGCATCGAAGACGCTGAGCGCAGGAATTTTGCGATAAAACAGTCCGCCATTTGCGCCCCCAGAGCTGTATTCAACTTTGGTGAATATTACCGGGACATTTGCTGCACGCGCAGCAGCCAGCAACCGGACATTGCTTGCCAGCGCCCCCTCCGCATCAGCAAATAGCGGTGATGCCGGGTCGAGATAAGCCATCGCGAAATCAACGATCAGAAGCGCCGGCTGCTCACCGAAAGGCAAATGTCCGTCGAACCCGGAATAGTTTTCCGCCAAATCATCGCGCGGCATCAGATCACGCCTTCTGCCGCCATGTTGGCGAGGGCCCCTTGGTCCAGACCCAGCAGATCGCCATACACCTCGCGATTATGCTGCCCCACTGTCGATGGCGCAGGGCTGCGCACACCGCTGGGGGTGGCAGACAATTTGGGAAAGGCATTTTGCATCTTTATGCTGCCGTAACGCTCTGTCTCGACCTCTACGATAGCGTCACGCGCGGCAAAGTGCGGGTCAGCCAGCATTTCCGGCGCGCGGTACACGCGCCCTGCCGGAATCGAGTTTTCGGTCATCAACCGGTCCACCTCGTCGACCGGCAAAGTTGCAGTCCAGCGATTGATAAGCTCGTCAAGCTCGATCTGGTTTTTGCCGCGCCCAATGTGGGTGGCATATTTGGGATCATCGGCCAGTTCCGGTTGCCCCATCGCATGAGCCAGCCGCGCGAATATCTCGTCCTTATTGGCCCCGATCATATATTCGCCGTCGCTGCAAATATAGACATTCGAAGGCGCAATACCGGGCAGGATTGAGCCCGACCGTTCGCGGATTACACCGCTATGGTCATATTCGGGGACCAGCCCTTCCATCACCTGCAACACAGATTCGTAGAGTGCCGCGTCTACGACTTGGCCTTTGCCGTCCCGGGCGCGGCTGTGCAGCGC
>JBATLU010000273.1:0-2353 GCA_049289475.1 Pontixanthobacter sp.
GCTGATAAGCGGCCGTGTTTCTGAAAAAGAGGTTCGGATGGTGAGCTGGAGCAAAAGCAAATACGAACCGGCATTACGAAAAGCACTGAAATGGCCCGGACGGGCAACCTTGGCAGGCCTTGCCGTATTTGGACTGTCGATCGGTATGTTCGGCTTTCTCGGTAGCGAGTTCATGCCCCAACTCGACGAACAGGATATGTCCCTTCAATCGATCCGAATACCGTCCACTTCGCTGGATCAATCTGTTTCAATGCAAAAGCAAATCGAGCGGGAGATTTCCAAATTTCCACAAGTCCGCTTCATGTATTCAAAAACCGGAACAGCTGAAGTGGCCAGCGATCCGATGCCGGTCAACATTTCCGATGCATTTATCATTTTGCGCCCGAAAGATGAATGGCCCGACCCGTCGCTTTCAAAGACAGAGCTGGTGGAACAGATGGAAGCGAAATTAGCTAATCTCATTGGCCAGAATTACGAGTTCAGCCAGCCCATTGAAATGCGTTTCAATGAGTTGATTGCAGGTGTGCGGGGTGATGTTGCCGTCAAGGTATTTGGCGACGACCTCGAACAGCTTACTGCTACGGCTAATCAGCTTGCAGCTGTCTTTTCGGGCATCGAAGGTTCTGCGGATGTCCGTGTAGAGCAAACCGAGGGCTTTCCGACATTAGACGTGCAATTCGACAATTCGGCGATAGCGGCCCACGCTCTCACTGTAGATGAAGTAGCCGCGACCGTTAGCGCCGCATTGGGCGGCGCGGAAAGCGGGCTCGTTTTTCAAGGCGACCGCCGGTTTGATATTGTCGTGCGGCTACCTGGCGAAGTGCGTAATGATATAGATGCTATTGGAGCGCTCCCGATCATTTTGCCGGAAAATGGCTTCGGACAAAGATCGTCCGTTCCGCTGAGGTCGCTAGCTACCCTGAAAGAAACCGAAGGCCTCAATCAGATAAGCCGGGAAAACGGGCAGCGTCGCGTTGTTGTGCAGCTCAATGTTCGAGGCCGCGATGTTGGCTCCTTTGTGAATGAGGCGAAGTCCCAAATTGAGCGCGATGTTGCTCTACCATCAGGAGTCATCCTCGAATGGGGCGGACAATTCGAAAACCTTCAGGCCGCTCAGGCAAGGATCAATCTTGTTGTTCCTGTTGTTGCGCTGTTGATTTTTGGTCTGCTGGTCATGGCGCTCGGTAATTTCCGTATGGCTGCGGCAGTATTCGTGACTGTCCCTCTGGGAATTGCGGGCGGAATATTCTCGCTTGCCGTAACTGGACTGCCATTTTCTATCTCGGTTGCGGTTGGATTTATTGTTCTCGCCGGTGTAGCCGTGCTCAATGGTCTTGTGATGATGACAAGCATTCAGGCGCGCCTTGAATCTGGCGTGGAACTTGTGGAGGCCATCTACTCCGGTGCAGTCGAACGCTACAGGTCTATTCTCATGACAGCCATCGTGCCGTCATTAGGCTTCGTTCCGATGGCTATCGCGACAGGCACTGGTGCAGAAGTGCAAAAACCGCTGGCAATTGTAGTTATCGGGGGTTTGATCACGGCAACGATATTGACCTTATTTGTGCTGCCTGCCGTGACACGGTTGATGCTTGAGCGTGAATTTCCTGATTTGAGGCCGCATTTTAAGCGATTTGCGCCTTCACTGGACAAGTTTCCAGTCCTGCAAAGATTCCGTCCAAAGCCAGAATAACGAGGAGTGCATAATGCAAAAACCGCAACAAATATCGCTCATGAGAATATATACAGATGAAGCCGCAATGCACGGGGACAAAACGGTCATTACTACCATCATCTCACGGGCTAGGGCGTATGGGCTTCGTGGAGGCACAGTTCTGAAAGGAATATTAGGATTTTCCGCGTCTTCCATTGTTCATGAACATCATGCTTTCGGGATTGGGGACAACCCGCCGGTGGTGATCGAAATAATCGATGCACGGTCGCGACTTGAGGACTTCTATGCTCAGTTAGATGACTTGCGAGGGATCGGGCTCGTTAGCCTGGAAAAGGTTGATGTCCTCACGCGAGCGGCAGAATCGAAATGACCGATGAGCACAGCCAACAGTCTGAGAATTCAGCTCACAACCACGGAAGTCTAATCGACAAGTTACTCGGTGGCCGCGCAGAAATGGTTTTTGCTGCCCTTTGTGGTGCAGCCCTTCTTACCGGATGGCTGGGACCAAAAATCGAACTCTTGCCTGAGGGTATCGGTTTCTGGTTTTTGGTGGCGGCCTATTTCTTTGGTGGCTACTTTACGATTTTGGAAGCATTCGAAAAAATCCGAAATCGAAAATTTGAAATTGATTTTCTCATGATCGTTGCCGCAGGCGGTGCAGCGTGGCTCGGGGAATGG
>JBATLU010000274.1:0-2963 GCA_049289475.1 Pontixanthobacter sp.
GGTTGTAAGGTGATCCCGTCAGGACCAACTGAAACAACCGGTGGTCCGGTTGCGACGCCAACACCAGAACCAAGCGCGAACGTGCTGCCGACGGACGAAACGCGGCACAGGATCGCGCTGCTCGTTCCATTGTCAGGGGACAATGGTGCGGTCGGCAATTCGATTGCCAATGCCACGACAATGGCGATTCTCGATACCAATGCGAGCAATCTGCGCATTACCACCTACGACACTGCAAATGGCGCGCGCGAAGCGGCACGCAAGGCCATTGCCGATGGTAACAAACTCATCCTCGGCCCGTTAATGGCGAACAATGTTGCAAATGTTTTGGCAGAGGCACGCCCGGCCAATGTGCCGCTGATTTCGTTTTCCAACGATGCCAGCGTTGCCGGACCAGACGTATTTGTGATGGGGCATATCCCCGGCCAGTCAATTTCGCGGACGGTCGAATATGCCCGCAAGAATGGCGGGACAAAGCTGGCAATTATCGCGCCTGAGGGTGATTATGGCGATCAAGCGGTAAGCGCGGTCAAGGATGCTGTGCGCGACTTTGGCGGCTCGCTGGTTGCGACCGAAACTTATGACCGCGGCAATACTTCTATCGTAAGCGCTGCCCAGCGGTTGAAGCAACGCGGCGGCTATGATGCGGTGCTGATTGCCGATGGTGCACGTCTGGCCGCATTGGCAGCGGGTGAATTGAACCCGCGCGGCACCGGCACGGCGACGCTGATGGGCACCGAACTGCTCAGCGGCGAAGCCGGCGTGACTCGCACCATTGCGCTTCGCGGGACGCTGTTCTCCGCCGTTTCGGATGCCCGGTTCAAGCGCTTTTCTGATAGCTATGCCGGGCGTTTTGGCGGGCAACCATTCAGAATCTCAACGCTTGGCTATGATGGCGTGCTCCTAACCCTGCGTGTCGCCCGTGATTGGAAAGTCGGAACCAGCTTCCCGATTACTCAATTGCGCAGCGACGACGGTTTTCTTGGTCTCGATGGCGCGTTCCGCTTCAAACGGACTGGCGTAATCGAACGGGCAATGGAAGTTCGCGAGATACAAGACGGCAAAGTGGTCATCGTCTCGCCGGCGCCTGCAGCCTTCTGATTACCTATCCAGACGATAAACCAGCCCGCATCCTTGTCGCTTCGGAATAAGCGGGCTTATAGCAGGGCACATGGCAGACGATCTTTTTGAAGGCACCCCCGCGTCGAGCGGAGACTATGATTCATCCTCGATCGAGGTGCTGGAGGGGCTTGAGCCGGTTCGCCGCCGCCCGGGCATGTATATCGGCGGGACCGACGATCGCGCGCTGCACCATCTTGTCGCCGAGGTGCTCGACAATTCGATGGACGAGGCGGTGGCAGGCCACGCAACGCGGATCGAAGTGTCGCTGGAGGAAGGCAATAGGCTCACCATTACCGACAATGGCCGCGGTATGCCGGTCGATGAACATCCCAAATTTCCAGGCAAATCGACGCTCGAAGTTATCCTGACGACCCTGCATTCGGGCGGTAAATTCTCGGGCAAAGCCTACGCCACCAGCGGCGGCTTGCACGGGGTCGGCGTCAGCGTCGTCAACGCACTCAGCAGTGATACCAGGGTCGAGGTTGCCCGTGACCGGCAACTATACGCACAGAGTTTTTCCAAAGGGCTCGCACTTGGGCCAATCGAACAACTTGGCGCGACCCCGAACCGGCGCGGTACAACGGTAAGCTTCACCCCGGACGAAGAGATTTTCGGCGACCGCCAGTTCAAACCGCACCGGCTGTTCAAACTGGCCCGGTCGAAAGCCTATCTGTTTGCCGGCGTTGAAATACGGTGGAAATGCGCCACCAGCCTGACCAATGATGATGTACCGGAAGAAGCGACCTTCAAGTTTCCCGGTGGTCTGGCCGATCATTTGGCGGAGCAAGTTGGCGAACGTGAATGTGTGACCGCGCAGCCTTTCGCCGGCAAACAGGAATTTCCTGACAATGACGAGCGTCAATCGCAAGGCAGCGTCGAATGGGCCGCCGCTTGGCCGCTCTATTCGGATGGCTCGACAAGCTGGTATTGCAACACCGTGCCCACGCCCGATGGCGGCACGCATGAACAGGGCTTCCGTTCGGCGCTGACCAAAGGTCTGCGCGCTTTCGGTGAGTTGATCGGCGCAAAGAAGGCGAAAGATATCTCCGCCGATGATGTGATGAATGGCGGCGAATTTATGCTATCAGTGTTCATCCGCGAACCTTCGTTCCAAAGCCAAACCAAGGACCGGCTCACCAGCCCTGAAGCGGTGCGTTTGGTTGAAAACGCCGTGCGCGATCACTTCGACCATTTCCTGACCGACAATATGGAGCGCGGCAAGGCGCTGCTCGGCGAAGTTATGGAGCGGATGGATGAGCGTTTGCGCCGCAAGCAGGAACGCGAAATCAAGCGCAAGACCGCGACCAATTCCAAAAAGCTGCGCTTGCCGGGCAAGCTCACCGATTGTTCGGGTGAGACCGATGGTGAGACCGAATTGTTTATCGTCGAGGGCGATTCCGCAGGTGGCAGCGCCAAGCAGGCGCGCAACCGTAAGACGCAGGCAATCCTGCCGATCCGCGGTAAAATCCTGAATGTTGCCAGCGCGACGCTCGACAAGATTAACGCCAACTCCGAAATCGCCGATCTCAGCCTTGCGATGGGCTGCGGCACGCGCAAAAACTGTGACGCGGAAAACCTACGCTACGACCGGATTATCATTATGACCGATGCCGATGTCGATGGCGCGCATATCGCAACGCTGTTGATGACATTCTTCTTTCAGGAAATGTCCGACATCGTCCGCAAAGGCCATTTGTTCCTCGCCCAGCCTCCGCTCTACCGTCTGACCGCGGGTAAAGAGAGCCGCTATGCGCGTGACGATGCACACCGGGCAGAGCTGGAAGGAACCGTATTCAAAGGCAAGAATGTCGAAGTTGGGCGGTTTAAGGGCCTGGGTGAGA
>JBATLU010000275.1:0-4104 GCA_049289475.1 Pontixanthobacter sp.
AAACAAAGCAATTTGGATAAATGAACCCTGATTTCAAACTTTTGCCCGAGGCTGTCAGCATTATTGGTGCCGACAGCAAAGACGCTATTCTGGCTGCACTCGCAGACCGGTTCGCTGCGGCATATGATGTCGACCCTGTTGCCGTGCTCGAATCTCTGGAGGAGCGTGAAAAGCTCGGAAGCACCGGATTCGGTCGGGGAATCGCTATTCCGCATGCCCGGCTGGATGGGATAAAGCGGCCATTGGCTGTGTTTTTCCGGCTCGAAGCGCCCGTGGATTTTGGTGCGGCGGACGGTTTGCCGGTCGAACTGGTGTTTGGACTGCTGTCCCCGACCAACGCCGGGGCGACGCATTTGCATTCACTGGCAGCCATTTCCCGTTTGGCGCGGGACGAATTTATGCATGAATCATTGCTCGCGGCAAAGGATTCAGCCGCGCTCTACGCTTTGCTTGCCAATACAACGGCTAGCGCGGGTGCCTGATCGGGTGGAAACTCAAGGCCGACCGGCGCTTGCCGCCGCCGGCGGTGCCGATTCGCATTTCCGCGCGCTGGAGAAACTTTACGCCTCCGCGCCGGTCAATGCGCTGTTTGATTCAGAACTCGCGGTGACCGGCGAAGGGCTCGCGCGGGTGGTGTTTAACGTTACCGAACAGTCTTACCACGCCGCGGGCGCCGCCCATGGTACGATTTACTTCAAGATGCTCGACGATGCCGCATTTTATGCCGCAAACACGCTGGTTACCGACCGGTTCCTGTTGACGACATCGTTCAATTTGCATTTCACCAAGCCGGTCCGGGTCGGGCGCGTGGTTGCAGAGGGGCATTGGGTCAGCGGCAGACGCCGAGTGTTTGTGGCCGAATCACGCCTGATCGATGAAGAGGGCGACGAGATCGGGCGCGGCACAGGCACTTTCATGCGGTCGCATATCGCACTGTCGGGCCTCCCCGGTTATAGCGCGCGTTAGGCACAAATTGGACAATAGGCTCCCCGCACATCTTGAAATATCGGGCATAATTCGGGCGGTGCAATCGCAGGGCGGCTTTGCCACAGTACTGGCCAAAGGTGAGCGCGGCGGGGGCACGATATTGTTACTGATGGTCGAGCACGGTAAGAATGACCGGCTTTACGAACGGATGTCGCAATTGGATGGATCGCGCGAATTTGTCCTGACCAAAGAGCAGGACGCCAGTAAACCGGGCGAAATGGCGGAATATCTTGATCGCAGAACGCGCCAGGATCCCGATATCTGGATTTTGGAGCTGGATATCCCGAATGCGGAACGTTTTGCCGCAGTGCAGCATAAATAGATTGACTTAATTCCCTCCCTGACTATTTGGCACCTCGAACTACGATGCGTAGGCGGCAGGGTGGCATTCGGTCATCTTGCTAGCACGCAGACGGGAAACGGCCGGCAGGCCTATTCTGGACCGAATTACTAAAGAAGCACTCAAGGTCCCAGCCTGCGACAGCGCGCGTTAACCGCATAATGATCAAAAACTATGGCTCGTAAGACCCACTTTGCTGGGTTCGCAGCGCTTGCTGCGACCCTGACTATCACTTTTGCCAGCACCGCATTCTCTGGTGCCAATGCCCAGCAGGGCGTTGAAAACGAGAATACCGAAATTTCCCAGCTCGCGACCGATGAAACGGTTCCGTTGTTTGTATCCGAAGAAGTGGTTCAGCCGCTTCCGCCTCAGGCAATTCCGGACGCAGAAGATGCTGAAACACAAACATCCGCTACTTCCTCCGCTAGCTCACTTAGCGAATTGATGCGCCAGACCGACACCGACTTCACCCCTTCGCGTGAAATGGAATGTCTCGCTGGAGCGGTCTATTTCGAATCGCGCGGCGAACCGCTCGCCGGACAGCTGGCGGTGGCGCAGGTCATTATCAACCGCGCTGAATCGGATGTTTTCCCCTCAAGCTATTGCGGCGTTGTGTATCAGCGCTCGCAGTTTAGCTTTGTGAAAAACGGCCATATGCCGCGGATCGCGCGCAGTTCGACCGCCTGGAAGCAAGCCAAGGCTATCGCGCGGATTGCGCATGAAGGCCATTGGCAAAGCGAAGCGCGCGATGCGCTGTATTTCCATGCGCGTTATGTGAATCCGAAATGGAGCCGCCGCAAAGTCGCGCGCGCCACCATCAGCACGCATATTTTCTACCGCTAGAAACCTGCCAATGATTTTCAGAACCCCCCTTCCAGACCGGAGGGGGTATAGTGATAAAGGCAGAATAGCGAACATTTGACCACAACGATAGCCGCATCAATTTGGCCATTTAACTTGAAAGCCCAGCTTCTTGTCAGGTCAAGCAATCCCGATGTGGTTTTCAAGCGCTAACCCAACGACGTTCGTGGAGCTCAGGATCAATCAGACTTCACCAAACCCCTCATTCGTTAAGAATGGGGTGTCATCACGCAATTCCAGAAATTTTTTCGAAGCTAAGTATTTTAAAGCATTAGCGATCTCTTCACCTTTGAAGCCACGCTGCATTAGCTTTGGAGCTAGAGCTTTAACAGGGATAACCTCGCCCGGACGAATTCTGTAGTTGCCAACCTCATCAAGGACCGCGCGAGCCACTTCTTCTTCTGAAGGCTCGGAACCGTAGCCTGCTTGTGTCAACTTTATCCACCCGTTGCTAGAAGGCTCAACCTTCCCCTCAGAAAGCAAATATTTAATTGCAGCGTTGATATCGTCTGCTCTGTAACCCAAGCCTAGCTTTAATTGGATAGAAGTCAATTTAAATACTTCGCCCGCACGAATATTCATACTCTTTACAATTTCAATAATTTCATCTGCAGTTTCTTCGACCTTGGGTAATTCAGCCATGTAAATATCTCCATGCTACAAGTATCTTGAGGCTTATAATTTCCAGCTTAAACTGCGAGATTCATATCGACTTGGTGGCCAATCGCTTTTAGCTCTCTCGCCAAGGCCAGCTTCCATCCACCACGGCTATCCATATCTTCCCACACCACACCAGCAAAATCACTGGGCAACTCCATTGCACCTTTCTTCAAGGCACACACGTTCTCACGTCCAAGCCTACCGATGAAATAGCCAAGCTCCATAAGCACATTTTGACGTGGGCGCGGCTGCGCGACTTCACCTTTGACGTTACCTTCATCATCCGGCGTCATAAGAATTACCGCAAAGCTAACGTCGCCGTGAGCCTCAACCTTCTCGATCACCGTCCGGCCTCTATTGGCCTGTTCATGCAAAATTATCGGTTCAAAATCCAGTTTCTCCAAATAGCGGGCAAGCATTTCTCTTGAGCCTTCATCATGACCATGCACCACAAAAACTTTTCGCGTTGATGCCAGTATGAGCTTGGGTTCAGTGCGCCCGTGAGAAATAACGAAGTTCTTGTAGTCTCTAGCGAATGGGATAATCAGCTGACTTACGACACTATCGACTCCAGCCATTATCTTGCGACCTCCATAAAAGTAATCATGGCCAAAGTTCACTATATATCTAGGCTCTTCTGAAAACTTTTGGATGAGCAACCAAGTTAATCCTAGTGTCTCCGTCTCATCCTCGGGCCACTGCAATTGGCCTGTGCCTACCATACCGCTAGAACGAGGACTTTGTTCAAGAAATTCGTCTAGATCAGCGCCTGCAGTTAGCTTAGTATTGGCCTCTAAAAGATCATCATGACGCAGCAATTTCGCCAAGCGTTTCAAAGGCTTTTCATAAGTTTGAAGCTGGCTTGCTTGGAGGTCCAATACCGCATCATTTATATCTTTGAATAGTCCTCTATCACTCATCGTCTGAACCATCTGTCAGCCGTGCTGCCGCAGCTTTTTCCAAAATTGCGTTGCGGTAATTTTCTTTCAGTTCCTCGATCAACGGCTCAATTATCGGATTCTTCTCAAACCCAGCTACTTTCTCGTCAATCATTGTATTTACTGATTTGATCGCGCGTTCAATGCTGGCAGGGTCGTCCGGATCGAAATTGACTTTGCCAATAGTCCCGTCAAGTTCTTCTAGGCTCAGGACCTATTAAATTGCTTGCATTGGCCGGGCGAGGTTGATTCAATGTCGGCGCTGAGGAGGCGTTGACATGAGTGATCTGATTTGGTTGACCGAGGCTCAAATGCGCA
>JBATLU010000276.1:0-9570 GCA_049289475.1 Pontixanthobacter sp.
GGTGTGAAGTGTCCCTTGTAAGTCCGCGCAAGGCAGACAGCGAGGAAGATCGTACCGACCAGAACGTGGAAGCCGTGGAAGCCAGTGGCCATGTAGAAAGCCGAGCTATAAGTGTTGCCGCCGAACGCGAACGGCGCATGCACATATTCATACGCCTGGATCGAAGTAAACAGCATCCCGAGCAGAATGGTCGCCCACAGGCCCTTCTTCAGTCCGTCACGGTCGCCGTGGATCAGCGAGTGGTGCGCCCAGGTTACAGTAGTACCCGAACACAGCAATATCAGCGTGTTGAGCAAGGGAAGATCGAACGGATCCATCACCGCTTCGATGGCCTTGGGCGGCCATTGACCGGCAACAACTTCCGAAATCGTCGAGGGGAACAGCGAGAAATCGAACCAGCTCCAGAACCAGCCGACAAAGAACATCACTTCCGAAGCGATAAACAGGATCATGCCGTAACGCAGGTGCAATTGTACAACAGGCGTATGATCGCCGTTCTGCGCCTCGCGGACGATATTGCTGAACCAGCTGAAGAATGTCGCAATCAATCCGGCAATACCCAGGCCGAGTACCAGCTTGGCATTGGCCATATCGTGCATGAAAAACACCATGCCGCTGGTAAATGTCAGCGCCGAGATCGATCCGATGAACGGCCAGATGTCGGGTGCCAGAATGTGATAATCGTGATTTTTAGTACCAGCCATGGGAATTCTCGTCCTGTCGGAACTGTTGGTCTGAAGTTACCGCCTGCCCTTAATCACCTGCGCCGCCAAGGTCCAGCCTTACGACGCGGGTTTTTCCGCTGCATCGGTCGATTTGTGGAAAGTGTAGCTCAAAGTAATCTGTTCGACGCGCTTGGTGTTTTCATCCTGCTCAATCGCAGGATCGACATAATAGAGCACCGGCATCCGCACTTCCTCACCCGGCTTCAAGGTTTGTTCGGTAAAACAGAAACACTGGATCTTGTTGAAATATTTGCCCGTTTGCTCCGGCTCGACATTGAAAGTCGCAGTGCCGGTGATCGGCACATCGCTGTCATTGCGGGCGATAAAAAACGCCATGTCGCGCTGGCCGATACGAACCGTGTCGGTCACCTGTTCAGGGCGAAAGCTCCACGGCATATCGCTGGCGATTGACGCATCGAAACGGATTGAAATCTGCTTTGCAGCGCTGCTGTTGGCAATGCGTTCAGCAATTTCAGCATCGGTTTCGCTGGCGCGCTGGGTTGTTCCGGCAAATCCGGTAACACGGCAGAACAGATTATAGAGCGGGACTGCAGCAAAGCCCATCCCGAGCATCGCAAGCGCGCCAAGGAAGGCATAGAACGCCGTCTTGTGATTCTTCTGATCGAGCGTCAAACCGGTCATAATCAATCCCCCATGCGGACAATCGTAATGGCGTAGAACAAAAAGGCGAAAAACAGCAGCACGCCGCCCACCACCAAATTGCGGCTCTTCTGGCGGCGGCGATATTCGGTTTCTTCCTCGGGGGTCATGATATCCATCCTTGGTAAAATGCTACACGGTCCGCCACCAATGCGGCGAACAGAGCGAAGAGGTAGATGATACTGAACGCGAACAAACGCTTTTCGGGTTTCATCGCATCCCCCTCTTCCGATCGTCGAAATGCAACCGGAACCGACAGAGCAAGAAATGCGAGCGACAAGACCAGCGCTGTTACACCGTAAAGCGCTGCGGTGCCGCCGATAAACCACGGTGCAGCCGCAAGCGGGACCAGAAGCACGCTATAGGCCAAGATCTGCCTGCGGGTGGAGGCTTGCCCCTTTACCACCGGCATCATCGGAATGCCCACTTTGGCATAATCGCTCTGCACAAACAGTGCGAGCGCCCAGAAATGCGGCGGAGTCCACATGAAGATAATCGCAAACAGCAGCACGGGCATGAGCGTGATGTCGCCCGTCACCGCGACCCATCCAATCATCGGCGGAAATGCTCCAGCGCCGCCCCCTATGACAATATTTTGCGGCGTGCGGGGCTTGAGCCAGATGGTGTAGACCACCGCATAATAGACAATCGAGACCGCAAGAATGCTGGCAGCGAGCCAGCCGACAGCAAGCCCCATCACACCGACCGAAGTTGCCGAAAGCAATATACCGAAATCGCGCGCATCCGCCCGATTCAACCGGCCTGAGGGCAGCGGACGCGAAGCAGTACGTTTCATGCCTGCGTCAAGGTCGGCCTCCCACCACTGGTTAAGCGCAGCTGCGCCGCCCGCACCAATGGCGATACAAAAAATCGCGGTGAAGCCGATGATCGGATTGATTGAACCCGGTGCCGCAAGCAGACCGCACAAACCGGTAAAGATCACGAGCGTCATCACTCGCGGCTTTGTCAACGCGAAGAAGTCTCGCCAATCGGCGGGCAGCGCGGTTGCGGCGATCGCTGCGTCAGTGGGTTTCGCGGTTGGTGTCATGGCGTCGGGCCCATCGGGCTTGCTCCTATAAAGGGGGGCGCACCGTTACCGATGCGCCCCTCCCCATTGTTCCTTATGCTGCTTCCAGTTGGAAGCCCCTGATGCGCTTATACGCTTGCAGGGCGATGATCGTGATAGTCCTGATGGTCTTCGATTACCGGAAGCGTTTCAAACTGGTGGAACGGCGGAGGTGAGGACAGCGTCCATTCCAGAGTTGTCGCACCTTCACCCCATGGGTTGTCGGCAGCTTTCTTGCCCGCGATGAAGGCGTAGGCGACGTTGATGAAGAAGATCACCATCGAACCCGCCATGACCGCATAACCGATCGAGGAAATGTTGTTCCAGTACTCATAGGCCGCCGGATAATCGGGGATCCGGCGCGGCATACCATCCAGCCCGAGGAAGTGCTGCGGGAAGAAGATGATGTTCACACCGATGAAGAAGATCCAGAAGTGCAAATGAGCGAGGAATTCGCTGTGCATCTTGCCGCTCATTTTGGGGAACCAGTAGTAGAACCCTGCGAAGAGCGAGAACACCGCACCCATCGACAACACGTAGTGGAAGTGGGCAACCACGAAATAGGTATCATGCACCACATCATCCACGCCGCCATTGGCGAGATAGACGCCCGTAACACCGCCAACGGTGAACAGGAAGATGAAGCCAAGTGACCACATCAACGGAGATTTGAATTCAAGCGAACCGCCCCACATGGTGGCGATCCAGCTGAATATCTTCACGCCAGTCGGAACCGCGATCACCATGGTTGCCGCAGTGAAATACATCTTCGTATTCACATCGAGACCGGTGGTGTACATGTGGTGCGCCCAAACGATGAAGCCGACCACGCCGATCGCAACCATCGCATAAGCCATGCCAAGATAACCAAAGATCGGCTTGCGGCTGAACGTAGCGATAATCTGGCTGACCATCCCGAAACCGGGCAGGATCATGATGTAAACTTCAGGATGACCGAAGAACCAAAACAGATGCTGGTAGAGAACGGGGTCGCCGCCGCCAGCCGGATTGAAGAAGGTCGTGTCGAAGTTCCGGTCAGTAATCAGCATAGTGATCGCCGCTGCCAACACTGGCAAAGCGAGCAACAGCAGGAATGCCGTAACCAGCACCGACCATACAAACAGCGGCATTTTATGCAGGGTCATACCCGGCGCGCGCATGTTGAAGATGGTGGTGATGAAATTGGTCGCACCAAGGATCGAGCCAGCGCCCGCCAGGTGGAGCGAGAAGATCGCGAAATCCACCGCCGGCCCCGGTGACCCGTAAGTCGAAAGTGGCGCATAGACGGTCCAGCCGGTGCCAGCACCAAGGCCTTGCGCACTACCTGGAACAAACATCGAGAACATCAGGCTGCAGAAACCGGCTACGGTGAGCCAGAACGAAATATTGTTCATCCGCGGGAACGCCATATCGGGTGCGCCAATCATCAGCGGCACGAACCAGTTACCGAAGCCGCCGATCATTGCGGGCATGACCATGAAGAACACCATGATCAGACCATGCGCAGTGATAAACACATTCCACATATGCAGATTGGCATCGAAACTGGCTTCACCGCCGAGGAAATCGACCCAGAAACCAAGGTACTGGATGCCAGGAGCCGCCAGCTCTGCGCGCATCACACCGGAAATCGCACCACCGATAATCCCCGCGCAAATCGCGAAAATCAGGTAAAGCGTACCAATATCCTTATGGTTCGTGGACATGAACCAGCGCGCGAAAAATGCGGGCTTGTGATCTGCATCATGACCGTGATCATCGTGGATCGGAAGGGTTTCGGCGGTTGTTGCCATGGCGTTTCTCTAAACCTTAGTTTGAATTCGTTCTATATTCGGACTGACAGTCTTGCTTCTTACTCTGCCGGTGCAGCTTCCGCTGGCGCAGTTTCAGCAGGCGCAGCCTCAGCAGCCGGTGCGGCGGCTGGAACTGCCGCTTCCGGAGCCTTCTTCTTACCGACGGTACCGCCTTGGGCTACAACCCATGCTTCCCATTCGGCGCGCGGCAAAGCTTCAACAGCGATAGGCATATACCCATGCCGTGCGCCGCACAGCTCTGAACACTGGCCATAATAAATGCCCGGCTCGGTTATCGTCAGCAAACGTTCGTTGAGACGTCCGGGAACGGCGTCAATTTTGAACCAGAGCGAAGGAACGGCAAAGGAGTGGATCACGTCAGCCGCAGTTGTCTGGATACGCAGCGGCGTGTTCGCAGGCACAACCATCCGGTTATCAACCGCAAGCTGCGCGGGCTCACCGCGCTTCAGCGCTTCTTCCTCAGGCAGCATATTTGAAATGATTTCGAAATCGCCATTGTCGGGATAGCTGTATCCCCAATACCATTGGTATCCGGTCGCCTTGATCGTCACTGCATTTTCAGGCGGCGATTCATATTGCCGCGACAGCAGAGTGATCGACGGAATAGCAATCCCGACCAGCACCAGCACTGGAACCAAGGTCCAAACGACCTCGATAAAAGTGTTATGCGTGGTTTTCGAAGGCGTTTCATTCGCGCCGCGGCGAAACCGCACCATAACCCACATAAGCAGGCCGAGGACGAATACGCTGATGACCACCATCACCCAAACAAGGCCGATATGGAATTTCGCAGCAAGCTTGCCGATCGGGGAATATTGTTCCTGAACCGTAATCCCGCGATCAATCGGCTGACCTTTGATCATCTCGGGGCCAAGCGGCTTATAGGTAGATGCCTTGGCCGCATCATCAACGGTAGCTTCCGTTGCAGCAGGAGCCGTTACCACTTCAGCAGGAGCGCTGGTGGTTTGCGGTGCTGCTTCTGGAGCGGGGCCATCTTGCGCTACAGCCAATTGCGGCGCGAGAGCCAGAACGGCCGCGGCCCACAATGTCACTACAACCCGAAAAACCCCGCGGGGCAAATCACCGAAAATCATCACGTTGACGCTCTCTGTTTTTCAAATTCACGGCCACAACGTGCAGCCCCAACCATCCCCAATGGAGACTATTCTGCCGCGCCTATACGCATGCTTGCCCCCTGCCTCAAGCACTTCTAGGAGAAATTTCCGCAACCAATGTTGCCGATGCCGCAACGCCCCTAGGGAAAACTGACAAAAAATTATGACTGAAGACGAAGTTCTCGCCGAATTCCGCGCCAGCGAAGCCCTGCTGGAGGGGCATTTCAAACTGTCCTCCGGACGCCATAGCGCGCATTACCTTCAGTGCGCGCGGGTTTTGATGGACCCGATGCGCGCCAGCCGACTCGCAGCCGCACTCGCTGCCAAGCTCCCGCGCGATCTGCGCAGCGAGATCGATAGTGTGGTGTCCCCGGCGATGGGCGGAATCATTATCGGACACGAGATGGGCCGCGCATTAGGCAAGGAAGCGATGTTCCTCGAGCGGCCCGATGGAATTTTCAGTTTCCGCCGCGGATTTGGTCTGAAGCCGGGCGAGAAAGTGATCGTGGTCGAGGATGTCGTGACCACTGGACTTTCATCGAAAGAGGCTATGAAAGCAGTCGAAGCTGCAGGCGGCGAAGTTCTTGCGCTGGTTTCGATTGTCAATCGCTCGGGCGGTGATGTGGAATTTGACGTGCCCTATCACGCCTTGATCGAAATCACCTTCCCCACCTATGCCGAGGATGAAATTCCCGCAGAACTGGCCGCAGTGCCGGTGACGAAGCCTGGGAGCCGTAAATAGATTGACACATAAACTCCGCCTTGGCGTCAATATCGACCACGTCGCGACCATTCGTAATGCGCGCGGCGGTGACCATCCCGACCCTATGCGCGCGGCGCAAATCGTTGCGGCAGTTGGCGGCGACGGGATTACTGCACATCTGCGCGAGGACCGCCGCCATATCCGCGACGACGATTTGAAGCGGATACAGGATGCGACCAATCTGCCGCTCAATCTTGAGATGGCGGCGACTGAAGAAATGCTGGCGATTGCCCTGCGGCACAAACCGCACGCTGCCTGCATCGTGCCTGAAAAGCGCGAAGAGCGCACGACCGAAGGCGGTCTTGACGCGGCAGGCCAGCATAATCGGCTTGCCCCCATAGTTACGCAGCTGAAAGATGCCGGAATCAGGGTAAGCCTGTTTATCGAAGCCGAAACGCGTCAGTTGGACGCCGCGATCCGCCTTGGCGCGGATATCGTTGAATTTCACACCGGCGAATATGCCCATGCAACCGGAGAGGCTTGCGCGGTGGAACTCAAGCGGATTGCCGACATGGCAGCGCTTGCGGTTAAAAACGGCGTTGAACCGCACGCCGGCCACGGGCTGACCTATGAAAATGTCCAGCCAATCGCCGCGATCCCGCAACTGGCCGAGCTGAATATCGGCCATTATCTGATTGGCGAGGCTGTGTTTATCGGGTTGGAAAATGCCGTGCGCAAAATGCGTGATCTGATGGATGATGCGCGATGAGGTTGCAGTCATGATTATCGGCCTTGGATCAGATCTGTGCAATATCGAGCGGATCGAGAAAGTTCTCGAACGCCACGGCGAGCGGTTCGAGAAGCGCAGCTTTACCGATATAGAACGCGCCAAGGCAGCCAAACGGCCCTTCACCCGCGCTGGCACATACGCCAAACGATTCGCCGCCAAGGAGGCATTTTCCAAAGCGGTCGGCACTGGCTTCTATCGCGGTGTCTACATGAAGGATATTGGAGTCGTTAATGCCCGTTCCGGCGCGCCGACACTTGCGCTGACCAATGGCGCAGCGAAGCGGCTTGCGGAATTGACGCCAGATGGCCATGAGGCGATTATTCATCTTACCCTCACCGATGACCATCCATGGGCCCAAGCATTCGTGATAATCGAGGCCCGTCCGGCTCCCCTCTCAACCACATCATGATTTACCCCAAAATCATGTCATTCTGGCAATTACCATCGTGACCACAGAAATCGAAACCTCTCCTTCCGAAAAGACTGAAAAGGTCAATTGGCTCGCTGAATTGCGCGGCCTTGGCTTGATGTTGCTGGCAGTGCTCGCCTTCCACAGCCTGATTGCCAAACCGTTCTATATTCCCAGCACATCCATGCTGCCCAATCTGATGGTCGGTGACCGGTTGGTGGTGAGCAAATATCCCTATGGTTGGTCGTGGGTTTCCGCATCGTTCCACCTTCTACCGCGCAGCAACACGCGGGTTTGGGCAGGAACGCCCCAGTATGGTGACATCGTGATCGCGGTGCCGCCGACGCGCGACGAAGATTATATCAAACGCGTTGTTGGCTTGCCGGGAGACCGTATCGGGGTCGTAAACGGTCAAATTATTCTGAATGGAAAACCTGTTCCGCAGGCAGTCGAACCGGCGATCCGCCTGCCGGTAGATGCACAGCAATTGTGCGACGGGCTTGAATGCCTCTATTATTTTGAACCCTATAAAAAAACGCTGGATGATGGCAGGCAGGTTTACGAAGTGCCGACCTACCGCGAAACCTTGCCCAACGGAGCAAGCTATCTGATTATCGATCACAAACAGCAGCGGCTCGACAATTTCGCCGAGATCACCATTCCTGCCGGACACATCTTCATGATGGGTGACAACCGTGACCATTCCGCAGACAGCCGAGCCTCGATCGAGGAAATGGGTCTGGGCGGTCTGGTCCCGCTCGAAAATGTCGGGGGACGTGCTGAGTTTATTACCTTCTCGCTTGATGGCTCGAACAGTTGGAACCCGCTAACCTGGATCTCGGCCTTGCGCAGCGGCCGCGCTTGGACCACTCTGCGGCCTTCGCTGAATGAAGAAGCCACTTTTGAATGAACCAACCCTCACAGGACACAAACGGTACGGACGATCTGGGCTCCAGCCCAGCACGGATAGCCAATCCTGAATTGCGCTTTGAAGCGCAGCGGGCCTTTGTGTGGGCGATGGTTATTGGCGGCATTTTGCTTGCCGTCTATATTTCTCAGTCGTTGCTGGTCATTTTTGGAGCGATGGTATTCGCCGCGATGATCGATGGCGGTGCGCGCCTTATCGAACGGGTGTTGCCAATTGGCCGCATATGGCGGGTTGGATTAATCCTGCTTGCAAGCGCGGCGTTTGTTTACTGGCTGGCGGTTTACGCCGGTTCGCAAATTTCGCGCGAGGCAGCGCAGCTGCCTACGATAATCCAGCAGCAATTGACGCTCGGCATTGCATGGCTCGATGGTCAAGGTTTTTCGATTGATCCGGAAAATATCAAGAGCATTGCGGGCAATCTAATTAGCGGGGTCGGCACTGTCACCAAAGCAATCGGAGGTATCTTTGGCGGCCTCACCACATTATTGCTGATAGCAATCATCGGCATTTATCTCGCCATCGAACCTCAGCTGTACGAGCGCGGTGTGGCATGGATGCTTCCGCGTCACCGCAGAGCGGAATTCTTCGGCACCATTTCTAAAATGGCTTACACCATGCGGCGGCTGATGGCGGGCCGTTTGATCGGCATGGTGTTCGAAGGGCTTTTCACCTGGATATTGCTCGCTTGGTACGGAGTGCCCATGGCAGTCCTGCTCGGTATTCTAACCGGCTTGCTGGCATTCATTCCGAACCTTGGCGCGCTGGTGGCCGGGTTCCTGATGGTTTTGGTCGGTTTCTCAGGCGGCACCGAGATGGGGGTTTATACGATCTTCGTCTATTTTATGGTTCAGACATTCGACGGCTATGTTGTCATTCCGATGATCGCGAAAAAGACCGTCGATCTGGCCCCGGCATTGGTTCTGGCCGCGCAGCTTATCATGGGAATTTTGTTCGGGGTGTTGGGGCTGTTCCTCGCCGATCCGGCGTTAGCCATGCTCAAAGTAGCGCTGGAACGCCGCGCTGAACGCAATCAATTATCCGATCCGCAATTTGAAGAGCTGAGCGATGGCGCGTAAATTCCTCTATTTTGTCGCCTTTATAATTGTCCTGGTAATCGCAGGCGGTTTTGTTCTGACAATCTGGTCGAAGGAGCTGACCAAACTGGCACTGGTGCCGAGTGCCGAATTTGTCGAGCAAACCCCGCTGGACGCAAACGCCTATCAGGATCCGGCAATGTGGTTTTCCCGGCCGGGGATCGGAGTCAACGATCCGGCGCGTTGGCAACCGGCAATGCGCGGCGAAGCCCGAACCATTCCTACAAGCGCCGAGCCGGGGGCCAACTTCGCCGTCTTCTTTATCC
>JBATLU010000277.1:0-1544 GCA_049289475.1 Pontixanthobacter sp.
GGCTGGAGGCGTGATCCTGGCTGGTGTCGGCAGGGGCCTGCGCGGCACCGCCACCAGGCGAAACGGCGCACGAGCCGGAAGGCTCGATTGCTCTGGAACAGCCTCCAAGCTGGCGCGAGCCGGCAAAGCATCGACAAGATCAACCAGCTGGCGAAAGTCGTTTGTGCGGATAGCGACAGGCTCATTGGAGCCTTCCACCTTGTCGAAGACTAACAGCCGCGTGGTGATGCCGGTGCCCTGCCTGACGAACGCGCGTTCGACGGCGGCATTGAGCCGCAGCGAGATCGGTCCCTTCAGCCCCGCCAGGAACTTCGCACAGTCGAACCATTCAGGCATGATCGCGACAAGCCGCCCCCCGGACACCAGACGGTTCCAGGCCGACCGCAGATGGCGCAAGCCAGTGCGACTATCGTGCCCTCGCTCAATGCCGTGGGAATAGGGCGGGTTCATCAGGACGACGCTGGGGCTGATGGCCGGATCGAGCAATTCGTCGATCAGCTCGGCATCATGTCCGGTCACGCGGGCAGCCGGGAACACAGCAGTTAGGCAGTCGCGGCGCAGCGGCGAGATTTCGTTCAAGGCAAGGCGCGTACGGGCTTTGGTCGCCCAGACTGCGAGCATGCCGGTACCGGCCGAAGGTTCGAGCACGAGCTCATCGGGTATCAACCCACAGGCCCGTGCGGCAAGCCAGGCGAGGCGCGGCGGCATTGCGAATTGCTGCCATTCGATCTGCTCGTCGCTGCGATTGGTCTGGGTCGGAACTTGGGCATCGAGACCGCAGAAGAACTGTTCGGCCTCGTCGATCGGGCTCGTGAGCTGGATTTGATCTGATGCTTGCAGGTGTTGAACCTGCGCCAACTCGAGCGCAGCGTGAGCATCACGGACTGACCATGCCCCGAGTGCATCGGTTGCGCCGAAGTGGTCCGTCATGATGCGGTTGATGTCGCTGCGCGAAAGCGCGCTGCCTGCTGCCAATTGGAACGCCGTTGCTTTGGCTGCCGTCACGACAAGCGGCGGCGACGGTGGATCGAATGCGAAGGCGAGGGAAGAGTTGGACATGGGAAACCTCCTGACGAGGTCCTGCGTCTCGCAGGCCTCAATCAGCCGAAGGCCCCCTCCCCTTTGGCTCGCTGATCAGGTTTTCCGAGCGAGCCTCGCCTTGAGTTCATCGTTCCAGTCGAAACCGGTGGACGCTGGCGCTCGCGACTGGATCACCCTGCCGGGCTCAGAATATGCCCTTCGCGCGCGCTGATCTGCGAGCTCGCCTCCCGCATCATTGTCGATGAACAGGTAGAGCTCGCGCACGCCCTCTGGAATCGCGACGAGGCCGAACCGCTCGTTCCCGAGCGTTGCCCAGCAAGGAATCCCGGACAACTGCATGGCTGACAGGGCGCTTTCGATACCTTCGGCAAGGCCCAATCGGCCCGCTGCTGGCGGGGCCAGTCTGACAGCACCGCAGCCGAGGCTTCCCAACGCTCGCTTGGGACGCTCGAAACCTGCCAGCTTGCCACTCGCGGTATCGAGAAACGTCCTGTGTATCGCGA
>JBATLU010000278.1:0-12765 GCA_049289475.1 Pontixanthobacter sp.
GCTTAGACGCGCTTGCTCAGGAGACTATTTCTCGGCTTCGAGCGCCGCCACGGCTGCTTCGAACTCAGCCGAATGGACCGATTGCAAGACCAGGCAGCTTCCAGAGATATCGGCAAAAATCGCTTCCACCTCGTCATCGGACGCGGTTGCTTCAATCTCGGCAAGAAGATCGTTCGAACGCTGGTCAACTTGCGCGTCAAAAGTGGTCTCGTCTGCCATGCGTTCGTAAGCCAGATAGAGCCAGGCCGATCCGATATCGAGCAATTCTGCCGACTGCTGGGGGTCGTCTTCTTCGAGCAATCCGCCGAAGAAAGCATTAGCCACCCCGCAATCCAGCGCCACATCGGCATCAAGGGCTGGAACCGGTGATTGGCTTACCGCCGGCGCAGCCGCGACCAGACCGGCAGCGGTTGCCAATGAAACGAATATGCCACGCATCGAAAATTCCCTGTTACAATTTCTGAAACTTACTTAGTTAAACCGAAGGCTGAAAGCCAAAAAAGGCTAGGGTTTCGATCCGCTCGTTTAGCCCCCTCTGCCCTTACAATGTCTTGAGATAGGCAATAATAGCCGCGCGTTTTTCAGCGTCTTTCAAGCCGGCAAAGCTCATCTTGGTTCCCGGAACGCTCGTTTGTGGCTGTTCGAGGAATGAATTCAGCGTCGCGTCATCCCATGTCTTGCCCGATTGGCGCATCGCGGTGCTGTAAGCGAAATCGCCAACGTGGCCCGCCTTTGCCTGATAGACACCCGCAAGCGAGGGGCCGATGCCGTTAATGCCCGGTTCCACGCTGTGGCAAATCGCGCATTGCGCAAAATCCGCGGGACGCTCATCACCAGTGGCAGCCGCTTCCGTCGGCACCGCGCTTGCTTCAGCCTGCGGAGCAGGTTCGGCATGATCGCCCTCGCTCTGCCCACAGGCCGAAAGCGTCAGCGCAAGAATGGCGGATGCTGTAAGGCGAAAATTATCCACTGACCGTCTCCCGAAAATTCGCCAGTCTCTTGGCTTTGAAAAGAAATTAAATCAAGCACGGCGCTGTGGCCTTGAGGACGCTATTTCCACTAGAAATATCCGTCAAAATCCCAATGGCCTTTGTCTTGTCCGTCAGTGTCAGTAACGGACGCTGGCCATATGGTTGACCGACCTGCCTTTTCCGCCAGCCCGCACACAATCGAACGCGGGCTATGGCGCGCTGAACTGGGAGCCACATTGCGGCTTTCCTGGCCGCTGGCACTCGCCAATCTGCTGCAAATGCTGGTCCATGCTATCGACGTGATTTTTGTCGCGCGGCTGGGTGAAAGCGAGCTTGCGGCTTCCAGCCTCGCAATTGCGATCTTCGGTCTGGTGCTATGGGGCCTGTCCGGCCTGACCGGGGCCGTTGCCCCTCTGATTGCAGCAGAACTGGGTAGCCGCAGACATTCGGTCCGTGAAGTGCGCCGCAGCGTGCGTATGGCGCTCTGGCTGGCAGCCGGGGCGGGATTGGGCGGAATGCTGGTGTGCCTGCAAGGCGAGCGGTTGATGCTGGCGACTGGCCAAGATCCAAAAATCGCGGCGATGGCAGGATCGTTCATGGCAATAATCGTCTTTGCCCTGATCCCCAGCATCATCGCCAATGTGCTGCGTATCTTTGTCTCGACCCTGAACCGGCCGATTTTCGCTACGATCATTATCGCGTCGGCCATTCTGGTCAGTATCCTGGCCAATTGGGCGCTGGTGTTCGGCAATCTGGGATTGCCCGCGCTGGGCCTGCGCGGCTCTGCAATGGCAAGTGTCCTCACGTCGATCTACATTATGTTCGCCTATATCGCGGCCATAGCATGGGACCGCAGACTGCGCCGCTACCGCATTTTCGGCAATTGGTGGCGCACCGAATGGAGCCGGATGCAGGAAATAATCCGCATTGGCGCGCCCATTATGCTCACCATTATTGCTGAGGCAGGGTTGTTTAGCGGCGCGGCGTTCTTGATGGGCCGTATCGGCCCGTCCGAATTGGCCGGCCATACGATCGCGTTGCAAGTTGCCGCGCTGGCATTCCAGATCCCCTTCGGCATCGGGCAGGCTGCAACGATCCGAGTCGGCTACCATTATGGTGCGCGCGACCGTGCTGCGATGGGCCGCGCCGGATGGGCCGCGCTCGGCATTGCTGTTGCCTTCAGCATGGTCACCGCGTCGATCATGCTGTTCGCGCCGCATCTGGTGCTGTCGATCTATGTTGATGTCTATGCGGCCAAGAACGTAGCCATGGTCGGCTTCGCGGTGCAATTCCTGCTGTGGGCAGCCATCTTCCAATTGGTCGACGCGACGCAGGCGGTCGCTGCTGGCAGTCTGCGCGGACTGCAGGACACAAGAATGCCGATGGTGATCGCCATCGTCAGCTATTGGGCGGCCGGTTTTAGCGTCGCCATCGCGCTCGCCTTCTATACCCCGCTTAGCGGTGTCGGTGTGTGGATCGGGCTCGCTGCCGGACTGCTGGTGGCATCGCTGCTGCTGACGTTTCGCTGGTATCGGCGCGAACAATTGGGCCTGACCCGCACGGATTGACGGAACGCAGCGCGTAAAAAAATTTGTGCGCAGCCCGTTGACTCATCGCAGGCTCATCACCAAATGCATCCCCGCTGGCACTCTCATGCAGAGAGTGCCAATCGTAAATTTCAACCATTCTAACGAAGAGGTCATCACTATGGCATTTCGTCCGCTTCACGACCGCGTGCTCGTTCGCCGCATCGAAGCCGATCAGAAAACCGCTGGCGGAATTATCATTCCCGACAGCGCGCAGGAAAAACCCAGCGAAGGCGAAATCGTCTCGGTAGGTTCGGGCTCCAAAGCCGAAGACGGCACCGTAACCCCGCTCGACGTCAAAGCTGGCGACCGCGTGCTGTTCGGCAAATGGTCCGGCACCGAGGTCAAGCTCGACGGCGAAGATCTGTTGATCATGAAAGAAAGCGACATCATGGGGATCATTTCCTGATCCGCTAAACCCACCGTTTTCCTTCAAAACATACTTTCTCAGGAGAAACTATCATGGCAGCCAAGGACGTAAAGTTCTCGCGTGAAGCACGCGAAGGCATTCTGCGCGGCGTGGACATCCTCGCCAATGCAGTCAAAGTAACGCTCGGCCCCAAAGGCCGTAACGTGGTTATCGACAAGAGCTACGGCGCACCGCGCATCACCAAGGACGGCGTTACCGTCGCCAAGGAAATCGAACTGAAAGACAAGTTCGAAAACATGGGCGCGCAAATGCTCAAGGAAGTTGCGTCCAAGACCAACGACCTCGCCGGTGACGGCACCACCACTGCAACCGTTCTGGGTCAGGCCATCGTTCGCGAAGGCATGAAGTCGGTTGCAGCGGGCATGAACCCGATGGATCTGAAGCGCGGCATTGATCTGGCCGTAGCCAAGGTTGTCGAAAACCTCGTCAGCCGTTCGAAAGACGTTGCTGGCACTGCCGAGATCGCACAAGTTGGCGTAATCTCCGCCAATGGCGACAAGGAAGTCGGTGAGAAAATCGCGGAGGCGATGGAAAAGGTCGGCAAAGAAGGCGTCATCACGGTCGAAGAAGCCAAGGGCCTCGAGTTCGAGCTCGACGTGGTTGAAGGCATGCAGTTCGACCGCGGCTATCTGTCGCCGTACTTCATCACCAACCCTGACAAGATGTCGGTTGAACTCGAAAATCCTTACATTCTCATCCACGAGAAGAAGCTTTCGAGCCTGAAAGACATGCTGCCCGTTCTCGAAGCGGCAATGCAGTCGGGACGTCCTTTGCTGATCATCGCAGAAGACATCGAAGGCGAAGCGCTTGCGACCCTCGTGGTCAACAAGCTGCGCGGCGGCCTCAAGGTTGCTGCGGTCAAGGCACCTGGCTTCGGCGATCGCCGCAAAGCCATGTTGCAGGATATCGCTATCCTGACGCAGGGTGAAATGATCAGCGAAGATCTCGGCATCAAGCTCGAGAACGTCACGCTGGGCATGCTGGGTGAAGCCAAGCGCGTCACCATCGACAAGGACAACACTGTCATCGTCGACGGTGCCGGTTCACATGATGACATCAAGGCGCGCGTTGGCGAAATCAAGGCGCAGATGGAAGCCACCACTTCCGACTACGACAAGGAAAAGCTGCAAGAACGTCTGGCGAAACTCGCTGGCGGTGTTGCTGTGATCAAGGTCGGCGGCGCTTCCGAAGTCGAAGTGAAGGAACGCAAGGACCGCGTTGATGATGCGCTCCACGCTACCCGCGCTGCGGTTGAAGAAGGCATTGTCCCCGGCGGCGGTACGGCTCTGCTGTACGCTACCAAGGCTCTTGCTGGCCTCAAGGGTGCCAATGATGACCAGACTCGCGGCATCGACATCATCCGCAAGGCAATCATCGCACCGATCCGTCAGATCGCTGAAAATGCAGGCCATGACGGCGCTGTAATCACCGGCAATCTGCTGCGCGAAGATGACGAAACGCAGGGCTTCAACGCTGCGACCGACACTTACGAAAACCTCGTAGCTGCCGGCGTGATCGACCCGACCAAGGTCGTGCGTGTGGCATTGCAGGATGCAGCTTCGGTTGCCGGTCTGCTGATCACCACCGAAGCGGCCATCGCCGATACGCCTGAAGACAAGGGCGCCGGCGGCATGCCCGATATGGGCGGCATGGGCGGCATGGGAGGAATGGGCGGCTTCTAAAGCGCTCGTTTCTAACAGCACCAAATCAAACGGGCCCGGGGGAGAAATCCCTCGGGCCTTTTTGCGTCCGAGCGCCATTGCCAGCGCACGCCTTCAGCGCGCGCTTGGCATTCATGATGGCCCTTCCTATAGTTCCTGGAGTTTAGACGGGGACTATGATGCAAATTCTACAGCGGTTCATTGCGGGATTCGGCATTCTTGTTGCTGGGCTTTCAGCAGCGGACAATGCAAACGCAGAGACCGCACCACCATTGACCTGCGATACATCGCTGGCCGAACAGGTCGCGTCTGCCGTGCGCGGCCTAGGGGAAAAATACACGCCCGATATTCTCGGAGCGATCCAGAATGCCGCGGTAGCCTGCCCCGCCAATGCCGACATCCAGCTGGGGTTTGCCGTCGCACTCTATCGCGCCTCGGCGGTGTCGACTGAACCAGAGCAGAAACTCACCGCCTATTCGATGCTGTGGGATCAACTTATGGCAATCGACGCGCTGACGGAATACCCGAAGGATTTTGAAGCCTTATCATTCCTGAGTCGGAATATTGTGGTTTTGCTCAGCGAGCACGCCGCCGCAAACGAAGGCAAGACGATCGCGGCATTTGCCAATGCTGAACCGCTTGCGCGCTGCCCCCGATCGGCAACCTCGATGGCGCAGGAGATGTGGTATCCGCATTTGAGCAAGAGCCGCTTCACCGTCTATTCGCCGCTGTTTATGAAGAAGCTCGCCGATGCGTGCCTGACCGCAACGACCGATTTGTCGCGTCAACCGGTGCTGTTCTACGGCGAATATCTGATGGGACAGGCTATAGCCAAAAGTGACCCTGACCAGAAAATGGCGCTTGCCGCTGAAGCATTGCCCTACCTCGCACCGTGGCCCAAATCACCCTCTCTCAACAAACAGGATATTGAGAAGCTACTGCGCCAAAAGGCGAAGATGGAGGCCGAGCTGATGGCCCTTCCCGACATGACCAAAGTGGAATTTTGGCAGGGCAGCGACCAACTCGACGAATATCGCCGCGCGGCCATCGGCTATCAGGCGGATATAATCTGGGGCGTCTATCTTTCGATTGATAGCGCGACGGGTAGCGCCGACGAAAAAAGAACCGCGATGCGTGCTTATCGCGATTTCGTCACTGCGCTGGAGAAGGTGGCCGCACCAGTCGGACCGCAAGCAAGCAGGGTTTTGTATGAAGGGCTGGATGGCCATGCTGACGGCACATACCGCAGCGAAGCTTTCAAAGGCAGGACCGGCCCGCCGGATAGCCTTCGACATATGACCGACCCTAATCGGACTAAGGTGAGCACTCACTAATTCTCCCTCGAACTGAGCGAAAACGAGGCTGGAATTCCCACCAGGCTTTTGAGCCTATACCGGTGCGATAATTTGGCACATAGACGCAGCGTTAGAGGATTCGATAAGGGCATTTCAGATTAACATGACCGCGCCCATCGACCATTTGCGGCACCAGATATTGGCAGACGACGACCTGCAATCGCGCCTGCATGGCGTCGACGAAACCGGTCAGTTTCTGGATGAAGTATTGGCGATTGCCAGTGAAATGGGACTCCATTGCCCTAGGTCGGAACTTCAATCGTTACTGTCTTTTGAAACTGACAATCCCTTGGCAGCAAATCCCGGTGCATTGGCGCTAAACAATTCTCCACCTGACCAATGGCTTCCCGTTTCGGTTGTTCTGCGCGAAGGACAATTGCACATAGAATGGGTCAGTTTCGCCGCAATCAAGCTGACTGCACCGTTTTTTGAACAGTCCATGAGACTGGCCTGTCATCAACCATTTAACCGGCTGATGCGCTGCATCACCCCTCTCTCGGCGCTTGAGGAATTCGCAGGCTCGCCTGCCCCCGATGGGTTCATCTTCCATATGTCGCGCTGCGGCTCCACGCTGGTGGCTCAAATGCTCGCGGCCAATCCTGACCATGTTGTCCTATCAGAGGCGCCGCTGATCGACACGATTGTACAAATGGCCAACCGCGGCATAATTTCGGCGGAGGTCATCCCGCAGACCATCGGCGCACTGCTCCGCGGGGGAACCGGCCTGAACCGGCGACGCTTTCTCAAACTCGATTCCTGGCACACATTGTCTTTGCCTTTGTTCCGCCAATTATTCCCCGAAACGCCGTGGATATTCCTGTATCGTGAACCGATAGAAGTTTTGGTCTCGCATCAGCGCAAACCCGGAATGCATGTGATACCCGGCGTAATCCGGCTGGATTCATTCGGCGTGCACGGAGCCGAGCAGGTTGCCGCTGAGGACTATCCGGCATGGGTTCTCACGCAAATATGCAATGCCGCGCTTCTGGAAACCAAGGACTCCAAGGGAATGTTCGTTAATTATTGCGCGCTTCCCGATGCGTTCGGGAATTCGATACTGCCACATTTCCATATGAAGCCGACCGATGCCGAATTGACCGTGATGGTCGCCGCCGCGCAAAATTATTCGAAAGTACCAGACCAGAAATTTGAATCGGATTCAGCCGAAAAGCAGCAAGCTGCTGGCGTTTTCTTGAAAAGCACAGCTGCCGCACAATTGGTGAAAATATTTGATACGCTTGAGCACCATCGATTGCGGGCATTTCAACCCATCCTGGCCCAGACGAGCGTTCAGGCGGCCAAGCACAGTCCTTCTGTGACGTTTACTTGGTGAAGCCATATCACGCGATCCGGCGCACCAGTTTTGTCCGTGACGTCCGCAAGGCCCTAGGCGCCTGAAGCCTACCGATAAGCAGTTTGATCGCGGAATGGTGCAAGCAGCGCTGAACCGAGCTCAATGTCATTCTGCCGCGCATCGTCAACACCGATGTCGATATCTCCTTGTGCCACATCATCGCAGAATGTCCCGTGCAACCGGTCCCACAAGCTGATGCCGCTGGTGAAATTGGTGTCGCTTTGCTCGGTGATGTTCGAATGATGGATGCCGTGCATTTTGGGAGTGGTCAGTATCGCTGACAGTTTCTCGTCCATTCCATCGGGCAATTTCATATTAGAATGATGAAACAGGATCGAGAGATTGAAGAAACCTCGCCAATAGCGCAGCGCCTTGGGACTGACGCCCGAAAGCCTGACCTGCGCCAGTCGCCATGGCAGCGAGACGAGCATGTCCACTGGATGAAAGCGCACAGCGGTGCTCGCATCCATATCGGGATCAATGTGATGCACACGGTGAAAACGCCACAGGAAAGGCACCTTATGCGTAGCGACGTGCCACCAGTAGAACCCGTAATCCATCGCTGCGATTCCGCCGACCAATCGCAACGGCCGCGGCAGCCATTGGGCGAAGCCGCGCTTCTCTTCGAGGTTTTTCTGGGCGATCGCCTGCGTCAACGGTTCCTCCACCGCCGCAACAATCACCGCGCAACCCGCGCCCATCGCCAGATTGCGGATATTGCGCGGAATGGCGGGCTTGTCCTGTTTGCGCAGCGGCGACTTGCGCTCGGCGAGCAGAATACCGCCGACCACTGCGCCCGCGCCCAGTAACATCGCAAGTTTACCCAGTTTCATTCTGCGTCAATGCCCCATAGCGCCGATGCAGTCGAGACGTTACAACTCGGTCAATGTCTCAGCCGCTCATCTCGATTTTCTGCCGCTGGCCCACTCCGGGCGAGGCCAAGACCCGTCTGATTCCCGGCTTTGGCGCAGAAGGCGCCGCCGCGATCTACACCAAATTGCTCGCGCATACGGTCGAGGTGGCCCGCGCATCGGGCATTCCGTTTGAACTGCGCGTAACCGGCGCGCAGCCCGAACAATTCCGCAAGGGCCTGGGCGCGGATTTGCGTGTGGTCGAACAGGGCGATGGCGATCTGTCCGCAAAGCTCAGCCGCGTCCCCGCCCCCGCCATCGTAATCGGCAGCGATTGCCCCGGCCTGATCCCTGCAGTTCTGGTCGCCGCGCGCGACACGCTGGAGACCGACCCCATGGTGATCGGCCCAGCGAGCGATGGCGGATATTATTTGCTTGGCTATAATGAGCCAGCCGATTTTGCCTTTGCCGACATGGAATGGAGCACTGACACCGTGTTTGGCGAAACGCTGAAACGGTTTGTGGCGCGCGGTATCCGCCCAGCCGTTCTGCCCGAATTGAGCGATGTCGATACTGCCGCCGATCTGGAGCAATGGCCGGAATTCCTGCCGTGAACTCTGTCGGTCTGGTCATGCCGGTGCTCAATGAAGAGGCCGCGTTACCGGCTATGTTCGCGGTGCTGGCGGCGCTCGATCCGCAGCCCGCAGAAATCCTGTTCGTTGATGGCGGCAGCAGCGATAGGAGTTGCGAACTGATCCGCACGTCGGGATATGGCTTGCTGGGAACCGCCAAGGGCCGCGCGGTGCAGATTAATGCTGGGGTCGCGCAATTGCAGACCGATCTCGTTTGCGTGCTTCACGCCGATACAATTCCGCCAACCGACATGGTCCAAGTGATTGCTGAAACGTTCACCGACCCGAAAATCGCCCTCGCCAGCTTTACCCCGCTGATCAAGGGACCGGACAAGATCCGCTGGTTCACCACATGCCACAATTGGATCAAGACCTGGTACGCGCCGCTGATCACGCGGCCGCATCTGTTTGTGCGCGGCGTGCGGCTGTTGTTTGGCGATCATGCGATGTTCTTCCGGCGCGCCCAATTTCTGCAAATTGGCGGGTGCACCCCCAGCGATGCAGTGATGGAGGAAGCCGATCTCTGCGTGAAATTTGCTACATTGGGAAAGACCAGAATGGTGCGCAGATGGGTAGAAACATCCGACCGGCGGATTGCCGCATGGGGTCCGCTCAAAGCAAACTGGATTTACTTCAAGGTCGGGATCCTATGGGCGGTGGGTGCGCGCAGCCGGATGGCGAAGGATTATCCCGACGTCCGCTAGGGCTTACTCCGCAGCTTCTTCTTGAGCGCCCTGCAAGAACCCCACATCGATGCAATGACAGATCAAACGGTGCAGATATTCCGGCCCTGTCGGCGGGCACACCAGCCCGGTCATTTCCTGCGCGCTGCGGTCGTCAAAATGCGGGTCACGCTGGAAATAGCTCGCGTAGAGACCGGCCACCCGCTTGTAGAGGCGGCGCTCCAGCGCGGGCAAAGCCGCCGGATCGAAGCTCTCCGGCTCAACCAATTGGGGCCGGTGGAACTGCGGGAAAGCGGCGATACCATCGGTGAACATCGTCACCGGAATGGGCCTGCCCGACACCAGATGGCAGGTCGATCCTTCTGCGCGGCGCATATTCTGTGCCAAGGCGGCGATCGCCGCCGCGACATGATCGAGCGGAACGAAATCGAGCGTCGCTCCGCCGCGCGCAGGCATATGTCGCACGCGTCCCTCGGCAATCAGTTTGAAGGCGGCATAGGTGGTGTCGAACTGGCGGATGCGGCCTGTTGCGCTTTCACCCACGACAATGCTCGGGCGGGCAATGACGAATGGCACGCCGCTGGCCCGCACCAGCTTCTCAGCAGAGGCCTTGCTCGCTTCATAGCCATTGGCAAAGCCGCTATCGGGCAGGCGGTCGCTTTCCAGAATTTGGCCGTCGCGTGTTCCGCAAACATAGGCGGTGCTGACATGCAATATCGGCATATTGCCCGAGCGCGCGAACTCCACCGCATTGGCCGCACCGCCGGTATTGACCCGCCGGTAGGTCTCGTCATCCAAATCGAACCGCACGGTCGCGGCGCAATGGATCAGCAGATCATGGCTCCCGGTCAGCCGGTCCCATTCGGCCTTGTCCCAACCGAATAGCGGCGCGGAAACATCACCCGCCACGACTTCTTGCACAGTAACTTCGCTGCCATCATTGGCGCGAATATCGCGGTTATTGTGGACGAGCGCGGTAACGCTGTGCCCTGCAGACAGCAGGCGCGCAGCCACTTCGCCGCCGATCAATCCGGCGGCACCTGTCAGGAATAGGTTCAACAGCAGGCAGCCGGTGCATCGGGCGCAACCATTTCGCCATCGGCAAACGGTATCGCCACGCCGCAATCGGGGAACACCCCGTAGTGCCGACTGAAATCGCCGAAGAATTCGAAATGTTCGGCAAAGCGGGTGTCGGCCAGCATCTTCCAGCTATTCCCGCAGATCAGGAACATTGCGCCGGCTTCGATATGGTGATGGTCGTCCAGTTCAAACACACGCTCCTGTCCGCGAACCGTACCCTTATAGCGCACGGCCTGCCCGTAATCTTCGCATTGCATTTCAAGATCGGGCAGTTTGAACAGGCGGAACGTGGCGGAGAAGAAATTGATCCCGTCCAGCTTTGCCGCAATCGCCGGATCGTCAATGCCGAGCGGGCGGCTGGAGACAAGGCGTGGATCGAGGAATCCGGCCTTCCTCGCGTGATCAATGAAATCGCCCCAATAGAGCGCTCCAGAAAGGCATTCGCCATGCAGCACGGGATCCTTTTGCAACTCAGTCGGTACGCGGCGATCCGAATAGACATCGGAGAAATAGAGTTCGCCGCCCGTTTTGAGTAGGCGATAGGCAGCAGAGAACACCGCATGCTTATCCGCCACAAGGTTGATCACGCAGTTTGATACGATCACATCATAATGGCCTTCGGGCAGGTCCAATTCGTCAAGCTTCTCGATATCGCCTTCGACAAACATCACATTCGATTTGGCATAGCCGAATTTCTTCCGATGCCATTCGAGATGCGCGGTCGCCACGGCAAGCTGTTCGGGCGTGGTATCAACCCCCGTCACAGTGCCGTGCTCACCGACAATTTGCGCGAGGATATAGGCATCCTGCCCGCTGCCCGAACCGAGATCGAGAATATGCGCGCCCTCGATGGCTTGCGGGCTAACGAGGCCGCAGCCGTAATAGCGCGCGCGGACTTCCTCATGCACATTGCGCATGGCATCCATCACCGCTGGTGGCGGAGCGTCGGTGGTGCAGCACGCGTCGGTTTTCAGATCTTCCGAACCGGACAGCACTTTACCGTAATAGTCGCGGCTATTTTCAATATTCATGTAACTTCCAGTCCCGGGATTTCGAACAACAGGGCGCTACCAATTTGGCGGGCCTCATAAAAGGGTTTCGCGCCGCAGTCATAAATGGTTACGAGGGAACCACAATGAAATTTACCCATGATGTTATCGTAATCGGCGGCGGAGCTGCCGGCCTGACCGCAGCGGGCGGCTGCGCTTTGTTCGGCCTGAAAGTTGCCTTGATCGAGGGCAATAAGATGGGCGGCGAATGCCTCAACAATGGCTGCGTGCCGAGCAAGGCGATCATCACCGCCGCCAAGCGCGCACAGGAAGCGCGCGAGGAAAAACGTTACGGCATCACCCTCGCCCCGCCGCAGGTCGAATGGGCAGGCGTTCACAAGCATATTCACGACGCCATCGCGCATATCGAGCCGCATGATTCACCCGAGACTTTCGAGGAAATGGGCTGCGAAGTGCTGCTGGGCCGCGCCACTGTGACCGGACGGCAGACTGTCGAGGTGAACGGACGCACGCTCAAAGCCCCGCGCATCGTGATCGCAACCGGTTCCGAGCCATTCGTTCCACCGATTGAGGGATTGGACAGCGTCCCGTACCTCACCAATGAAAATCTGTTCGAATTGACGGAACAACCCGAACACCTCGTCATTATTGGCGGCGGGGTGATCGGTATGGAAATGGCGCAAAGCTTCCGCCGCCTCGGTAGCGAAGTGACCGTGATTGAGCCCGGTCAGCCGATGGCGCGCGACGACCGCGATTCGGTGCAAGTGGTAGTCGATGTGATGAAGGATGAGGGCGTCCGCTTTGTCCAAGGCAAGGCGGCGAAGGTTGAAGGCAGCGCAGGCACAATCACTGTCCATACCGATGGCGGTGATGCAGTGACCGGATCGCATCTGTTGGTCGCGGTCGGGCGCAAAGCGCGCGTCAGCGGCTACGGCCTCGAAGAATTGGGCATGAAACTGGATAAGAACGGCATCAAAGTCGATGCCCGCCGCCGCACTTCGGTCAAAGGCATATATGCCATTGGCGACTGCCGCGACGGGCCGCGCCTGACGCATGTGTCGGGCTATGAAGGTTCAAATGTTGCGCTCGAAATCACCACCGGCATCCCAACCAAAGTCGATTGGAAGGCGCTGCCATGGTGTACCTATACCG
>JBATLU010000279.1:0-1636 GCA_049289475.1 Pontixanthobacter sp.
CCGGTCATGGAATATGATATCGCCTCGACCTTGGCCGCGTTGGGGCGAACCAAGATCCCTAAGATTGGCATACTCTCGTCGCTGCTCACACCAAGCCATACGAACGCACCGCGCGAGGGCCTTGCAATCTTGGAGGAGATCAAGCGCCAATACGACGTCGCCATCATTCCGCACTTTGCCGAAGCGCTGCCTGATGGGCTCGATGCACTTCTGGTTATCGATGCATCAATTCTCAAGCCGGAGATGCTGCGCGCTATCGACCGTCACGTCATGGATGGACGCGGCTTGATCGTGATGCTCGATCCATTCGTCCGCTTCAATTCCGCGTCCAACATGGTCGCCCCTGAGCCGAGCCAAGAGATCAACGATATCTCCGATCTATTGGCAGTCTATGGCGTGCGCTACGACGGCAAGGAAGTCGTTGGTGACATGTCATTGGCTTCGACTGTCGGTGCGGGCGACCAACGATTCCTCTACCCATTCTGGTTGCGCATGCGCCGTCCACAGTTCTCCGCCACGCACCCGACGGTTGCCGGCCTCAATGAATTGGCTTTCGCGGAAGCTGGCTCGTTCACGCTGCTCGCCCCAGAGCAGACCGCCGCGCTGGTAACAACGACTGATAAATCGGGTACGCTTCCGCGTGACGTATTCAAGGATGGCAATCCGCAAACTCTTGCTACGCAGATGGAAGCCAAAGGGGGCACGCGCATTATCATGGCTGCCATTTCGGGGCAGGTTCGCAGCGCATTCCCCAACGCGCCTGCCGGCTCCGGTAACAGCGCGACTCAAGCGCCAGCAGCACGCATTGTTGCAATCGCCGATGTCGATTGGATCTTCGATCCGCTGACGCTTACGGCCAGTGGCAGCGAAGGCAGTAATCTCGCACGTCCCCTCAACGACAATATCACAGCGCTATCGAACCTCGTGGAGTTCGCGGCCGGGCGAAGCGGACTTGCCGGCATTCGCTCGCGAGGCCGACTGGCGCGACCATTCGTGCGCGTTTCCCAAATGCTCGCCGATTCGCAAGAGCGTTACCGCGCGAAAGAAACCGATCTACTCACCAAGATTGGGCGCGTTGAGGACAACATCCGTAAGGTGCTCGAAGTTTCGGGCGCCAAGAAGCTTTCCGATCTTCCTGAAAATATTCAAAGTAAAGTTTCAGAACTCAGTCGCGCGTTGCTGCCCTATCGTCGCGAGTTGCGTGAACTCAGGCATTCGATGCGTGAAGATGTTGAGAAATTGGGCTGGCGGTTAACGTTGCTCAATCTGCTCGTTGGACCGCTGCTTGTGATCCTGCTCGGGTTGGCGATGCGCATGTGGCGGCGACGTTCGATCCGGCAGTGCCTTGGAAATCTGGCTGCGTGAGCGGTCTTGCTTGCTCGTTGCTCGCCGTTAAATCCCGATTATGTTTCGCGCAAAAATCGGCTCAATCCGCTCAGTTGTCTTGAGCATCGTTTGGCGCTGAGCCGCTGTGGCTGCCTGGCACAAATAATCTGTTTGAGGTTCCGCTGAACTCGTCATGGAACGGAATGACAATCATTCCACCAATGGCTTGAGGCAATAGCGATCATAATCAGACTCTATCTACTGATAGTCTCAATTTGCTTGTGTCAATGCGCACCAGCGATACTTTCGG
>JBATLU010000280.1:0-2834 GCA_049289475.1 Pontixanthobacter sp.
GGGGTAAGCAGCGGCACGTTTCCGGGGCGCATCTTCACCGCAGTCTATTTTGGCACGTCGGCTGCGAAGGATTGCTCTCTACTGCGCTCTTCTTTGGCGTCCGACATATATGGGGAGTGGCATTGCCGCCGCCATGTTGTCCTCCGGGATCAATGTCGTGTTGGTGGAATGCGATGCGGCGGCGCGGGATCGCGCGCGCGCACTTGTGGAAGACATTCAGAACCGTGATTTGCGCAGTGGCCGGATTGATGAAGCGGAAGTGGAGCGGCAAAGGCTCCGGTTTGCGGCAGATATCCAGATGAGCGCCCTCTCCGGCGTCGATTTGTGTATCGAGGCCGTGGTCGAGGATATGGCCGTCAAGGTCGACATTTTCCGTCAGCTTGGCGATGTTTGCGATCCGCAAGCGATCCTCGCGAGCAACACGTCCTTTCTGGATATCGACCAGCTGGCCGACGCTTCCGGCAGACCGGAGCGGGTTCTTGGTCTTCATTTTTTCGGCCCGGCGAACAGGATGCGGTTGCTGGAAATCGTTCGGGGCCAAAGGACTGCATCCGAGGTGCTCGCCACCGCGCTCGCGGTCGCCAAGAGGATCGGCAAGCAGCCCGTCGTTTCCGGAGTATGTGATGGCTTCATCGCCAATCGTATCATGCAGGTTTATCGCCAGCAGTGCGAATTCATGCTGGAAGAAGGCGCCTTTCCTGACGCGGTTGACGCGGCGATGGAAGCATTCGGCTTTCCGATGGGGCCATTTGCGGTGGTCGACATGGCGGGGCTGGATATCAGTTGGGCCCGGCGTAAACGGCTCGCACCAATGCGGGATTCGGCGCTGCGTTACAGTCGATTGGCTGACCAATTGTGCGAGGAGGGGCGCTTCGGGCGCAAGACAAAGGCGGGCTGGTATCGTTATGATGGCGCGGGGACACGACTGGCTGATCCCGCCGTCGAGGCCATGATTACAGCAACGTCCCAGCTTAACAAGATGACGCGTATGTCCTTTTCTGCCGAGCAGATACAATTTCGGGCGCTGGCAGCCTTGCTGAACGAGGCAGCTCTTGTTCTGGAGGAAGGTATTGCCCAGCGACCTTCCGACATCGATGTCGCCATCACCAGCGGCTTCGGCTTCCCGCGGGAAAAAGGCGGGCCTCTCTACTGGGCGGCCCACCAACCTGAAGATGCTATCCAGGACGCGCTGGCTAAAGTCGCTCAGGCGTCCGGCCCGGCCTTCCGGCGGGCGGGTAACATTCCCGACATTCTTAGGTCCCTCCAGATATTCCGGGGTTAATGATGCTGAATGCCTATATCTACGATGGTGTACGGACACCTATTGGCCGTTTTGGTGGCGCATTGGCGCAGGTGCGTCCCGATGACCTTCTTGCCGAAGCTATCAAGTCGCTCGCTGCCCGCAACCCCGCCGCGTTGCCGCTGATCGAGGACGTGGTGGCTGGGTGTGCGGGCCAGGCCGGGGAAGACACGCGCAATGTCGCCCGTAATGCGCTGCTTCTGGCAGGTCTTTCGCCCTCGGTTGGCGGGGAGACGGTCAACCGCCTGTGTGGCAGCGGACTGTGCGCCGTGATTGGCGCGGCGCGCGCGATCAGCGTTGATGAGGCGCGCTTCGCCATCGGGTGCGGCGTCGAGAGCATGACCCGCGCCCCGTTGGTCATGGCCAAAGCGGATAAGCCTTGGTCCCGCAACGTCAGGATATACGACAGCACGATCGGCTCGCGGTTTCCCAACCCCCGCGCTGTAGCGGTCTATGGCGACGATCCCATGCCCGAAACCGCCGAAAATATCGCCGCGGACCTCGGCATCGGGCGCGTGGCGAGCGATGCCTTCGCGGCCCGATCTCAACGTCTTTATGCGCAAGCGCTTGCGTCCGGGTTCATCGAGGGCGAGCTCATTCCGGTCGAGGTGACGGCAGGGCGTACAGTCAACCTGGTCACCGCTGACGAACATCCGCGACCGCAGAGCGATGAAACCAGTCTCGCCGCACTGCGCCCGCTGCGCGAAGGCGGCGTGGTGACCGCTGGCAATGCATCGGGCATCAATGATGGTGCCGCCGCTATTCTGCTAGGTAGCCGGGAGGCGGGTGCGGATCTCGGTATGCGGCCCATTGCGCGGATCATATCGTCTGCGGTCGCGGGGATCGAACCTCGCGTGATGGGCCTTGGTCCGGTAACTGCCATCAACAAAGCCCTGCAACGCGCCCGGATTACCCTCGACCAGTGCGATGTCATCGAAATCAACGAGGCATTTGCGGTTCAGGTATTGGGCTGCCTCAAGCAGCTCGGCATTGCGTTTGACGACAGCCGGGTCAATCCAAACGGGGGCGCGATCGCGATTGGTCATCCGCTGGGCGCCTCGGGTGTGCGCATTGCGCTTAGCGCAGCACGCCAATTGGTGGCATGCGGCGGGCGCTATGCGATCGTGTCGTTGTGTATCGGGGTAGGGCAGGGCGTGGCGATCGTAATCGAACGGGAGGACGGATGATGAGCGCCCAAACGTCCGCACTGATCAAGCTGTCGATATCAGAGCACGTCGCGACCATTTCCTTTAACCGGCCGCCGATGAATCCCGTCAACGATGCAGTGCTGCATCAGCTTGATTCGATACTTGGCGAGATCGAACGCCAGCCGTCGATTATCGCAGTGCGAATTCATGGAAACGACCGTGCGTTTTGCGCGGGTGCCGATCTTAAGATGGTAGCCGAACGGGTCGGCTCGGAAACCGGCGCGGAGGCGATGAGGGATACCGCCATGCTCTTCCAGCGGGTCTATCGCCGCCTGGAAGCGTTGCCTGCCCTGACAATCGCGGAAATCGAGGGAATTGCCCTGGGC
>JBATLU010000281.1:0-9145 GCA_049289475.1 Pontixanthobacter sp.
GCCGCGCTAGGCGCGCAATGACGAGATAGATAGGTCCTTCATTGATATGCGCATATTGCTTGCCGCCTCCGTGCTTGCGCTGACAATCGCAGCGCCTCTTTCCGCCAAACCGCCATCCACGCCGCCGCAAGAGGTGACGATGGATTTTCCGGTCGAAAAGCAGGAGCGGCGGACGCTGCCAGACGGAACGGAGTCTTTCGGGATTGTAGGAACCCTCACCAATCGCGGCGATGCCGCTGCCGTGCTCGCGCCGCTGCTGGTGGTGCTGCGCGATGATAAAGCACGGGTGGTTTACAATTACGAAATACCCTCGCCCGGGGTGATGATCGGGCCGGGCGAATCTTTTCTCGTGAAGGAGGCTCTTACCGACATCCCCAAATCGGCCAAATTTGCCGAATTCGGTTGGAAACCCGAACCATACTCCTTTGCCCAAACCAAGGCGACTATGACCGAGACACCTGCACTTACCTTCGAACGCGTTTTCGCTAGCCCTTCGCTCGACGGAGCAGCCCCGCGTCAGGCTAAGATCTCGCCCAATGGCCGTTATCTCACGCTGCTGCGCAATCGCGATGATGACCGCGAGCGTTACGATCTGTGGGGCTATGACCGCGAAAGCGGCGATTGGACGATGCTGGTCGATAGCGAGAAATTGGGATCGGGCCGCCAATTGTCCGAAGACGAAAAGATGCAGCGCGAGCGGGCGCGGGTGGGCAATCTGAAGGGCATCATAAGCTACCAATGGACCGCCGATGGCAAAGGCGTGTTGGTACCGCTCGATGGTGACCTTTATCTCGCCAGGCTGGACGGCGAGATAACCCGTCTGACCAATACCGAGGAAAGCGAACTTAATCCTGCCTTGAGCGAAACGAGCAAATATTTGTCCTTCATCCGCGATCGGCAATTATGGATCGGCGAAGTTGGCGTAGAGGCGATGCCCGTAACACCCAAGGAAGGCGCGCTGATCCGCTCGGGCGAGGCGGAATTCGTTGCGCAGGAAGAAATGGGCCGGATGGAGGGCTATTGGTGGAGCCCAGACGACACGCGCATCGCGGTCCAGCGTACCGATGAAAGCCAGGTCGGTGTTGTCACTCGCGCGGCCATCGGCGCAACTGGGACCAAAGTGTTCGATCAACGCTATCCGGTGGCGGGCAGCGACAATGCGATCGTGCAATTGTTCGTGATGGACCCCGATGGTGGTAACCGGGTCGAGGTCGATCTGGGCGCGGATAAAGACATTTATCTCGCTCGCGTCGACTGGGGAACGGACGGCATGCTCTATGTTCAGCGTCAAAACCGCGCGCAGACCGTGCTCGATACCCTCGCGGTCGAGCCTGAAACTGGCCTGAGCACACTCTATTTCACCGAAAAAGCTGCGCGTCCTGATTACTGGGTCAATCTGTCAGACAATTACAAATTCCTCAAAGATGGTTCGTTGATCTGGTGGTCAGAACGTAGCGGGCACGGGCATCTTTATCAGTATGACGGCGACGAGTGGGCCACCCTGACCTCTGGCGATTGGGACGTAACCAAACTGCTTGGTGTTGATGAGCAAACTGGCCAAGTTTATTTTAGCGGCACCAAGGATGGGGTTCTGGCTTCGCAGATATACCGCTTTTCACTAGCAAATCCACGCGAGATTACCCGCATCAGCGATCTTGCCTTTACCAATTCCGCGTCGATGGACGCAGAAGCGCGGAGTTTACTGATCAGCCGGTCTGCGCCCGATCAACCGGTGCAATCCTTTCTCGCAGATAGCTCTGGCAAGACACTCGCATGGATCGAACAAAACGCGGTTGCCGACGATCATCCGTACGCCCCCTATCTCGCCGGTCACATCGCGCCCGAATTCGGAACAATTAAGGCCGAGGACGGAACCGAACTCCAGTGGCGGATGGTCAAGCCGAAAATGGAGCCGGGCAAGCGCTATCCGGTTTTCTTCAGCCACTATGGCGGGCCGCATTCACAAGTGGTCGACCGCGGCTGGGGCGGGGCGCTGGAACAGGCGATTGCCGACAAAGGTTACATCTATTTCGAGATCGACAATCGCGGCAGCGCCAATCGCGGCGTCGATTTCGAACAGCAGCTCTACCGCGCGATGGGCGGGGTAGAGGTTGTCGACCAGAAATCAGGTGCCAATTACCTAAAATCGCTTCCCTTCGTCGATCCGGATAAAATCGCTCTCTACGGCTGGTCCTACGGCGGCTATATGACTCTGAAGCAATTGCAGGCGGACCCGGGCCTATATGCCGCGGGCATTGCTGGCGCTCCGGTGACCAAATGGGAGCTTTATGATACCCATTACACCGAACGTTATATGGGTGATCCGCGCAAAGTGCCGGAGGCATACGCGGAATCCAGTGCCATTCCCGATGCAACCAAGATAAGCGACCCTTTGCTGCTCATCCATGGAATGGCTGATGACAATGTCGTGTTTGAAAACTCGTCGGCGCTGATTGCGGCGTTGCAGGAAGGCAATGTCCCGTTCGAAATGATGCTTTATCCAGGCTATACGCACCGTGTCGCTGGGCCGAATATCAGCCCGCATCTGTGGAACAGTATCTTCACCTTTTTGGAACGGCACGGGGTAACCCCGCCGGAGTAACTATTTGCTAGGTCCTGCCACTAAGCCATTCAAGTGCGATTGAGGCCACTATGTCGGGCGCCTCGACCTGAGGGTAATGGCCAATTTCCGGCAAGAGATAGGCCTTTGCATCGGGTAAGGTTTCGACCCATCGGTTGAAGGCATGTTCACCCGATACCGGGTCTAGCGCGCCATTGATCAGGCCGATTCGGCTTTCGGCAAATTTCAGTGCCGCCAGCCACCGCGCCTCATGTTCGCGCCGGTCGCCGATGTAATGGAGCAATTTGTGGAAAATGCGGTTTCCTTCTTGCTCGGCTATGAGCGACCAGAATTCGTCCAGTTCCTGTTCGCTCGGCTTGGTATTAGCGCCGAAAATTGCAGAGAAGCTTTGGCCGAAGGCTTTGCGATTGAGCATTCGGCTGACCAGAAATCCCAGCGGTGAAATTCCCAGTTTTTGAATCGGGCGCGCTCGGTGCTGATCGGGAAAAATCCCGCCATTGAGAAACACCATTCTGCCCAGACCCGCAGCGCCGCTGCATTCTTGCTGCCGCGCTAGCAATTCCTGCCCGACTGACACCCCGTAATCGTGCACCAATGCGTCAAATTCGGCAATGCCAAGATGGGCGAGCAAAGCCAGTTGCATATCGCATTGGAGGTGGATCGAATATCCAGCTCGCGGCTTGTCCGACAGGCCGAAACCGATCATATCCGCGGCAATTACGCGGTGGCCTGCTGATAGGGCGTCCCAGACCTGTGCCCAGTCCCAGGATGCAGTCGGGAAACCGTGTATGAGCAGCAGCGGCTTACCCGTGCCCGCAGTCCAATAGGCGATGTTGAGCCCGCCATAGTCGAAATGCCTCGCGCTATTGCGCCATTTTTGGATAGAAATCTGCATAGCAAGCCCACCTTTGCCAAATCGCTCTCACACACCACCGTGAAATCGAATGCTGGCTTACGTATAGCACAAATGCTGCTAGGGGGGCAGCGCAAGATTGCATTCAAGGAGAATTGAGTTGGGTTATCGGGTTGCGGTTGTCGGTGCGACAGGAAATGTCGGACGCGAAATGATGGCCATCCTGGCGGAACGCGAGTTCCCGATTGACGAGATTGCGGCGGTTGCCAGCTCGCGCAGCCACGGCACCGAAGTCGAATTCGGTGACACCGGCAAGATGCTAAAATGCAAGAATATCGAACATTTTGATTGGACTGGATGGGACATTGCGCTGTTTGCCGCAGGCTCCGGCCCGGCGAAAGAATATGCGCCCAAGGCCGCGGCAGCAGGCTGCGTGGTGATCGATAACAGCTCGCTCTACCGAATGGACCCCGATGTGCCGCTGATCGTGCCCGAGGTGAACCCCGATGCGATTGACGGCTATTCCAAACGCAACATCATCGCCAATCCCAATTGCTCGACCGCGCAGCTTGTTGTCGCGCTGAAGCCGCTGCACGATGCGGCAGTGATCAAGCGCGTCGTGGTCAGCACTTACCAGTCGGTTTCTGGCGCGGGTAAAGAAGGCATGGACGAGCTGTTCGAGCAAAGCCGCGGCATCTTTGTCGGGGACGGCGTGGATGCCAAGAAGTTCACCAAGCAGATCGCCTTCAACGTCATCCCGCATATCGACGTTTTCCTCGACGATGGTTCGACCAAGGAAGAATGGAAGATGATGGTCGAAACCAAGAAGATCCTCGACCCCAAGATCAAGCTGACGGCCACTTGCGTGCGCGTGCCGGTTTTTGTCGGCCATTCCGAAGCCGTGCATATCGAATTCGAGAACGAAATATCTGCCGAGCAAGCGCAGGATATTTTGCGCGAGGCGCCGGGCATTATGCTGGTCGATAAGCGCGAAGATGGCGGTTATGTGACCCCGGTCGAGGCCGCTGGTGACAGTGCGACCTATGTCAGCCGCGTTCGCGAAGACCCGACGGTCGAGAACGGCCTGATCCTGTGGTGCGTGTCGGACAATTTACGCAAGGGTGCGGCGCTTAATGCCGTGCAGATTGCAGAATTGCTCGGACGGAGACATCTGAAGAAGGGGTGATTGCCACTAAGAAGACGGGCTGAACGAGAGGAAACAACGATGATCAAACAGAACTCTCTCGCTTGTCTCGTTGCAGCATCACTTGCACTTACGGCTTGTGGAACGAGTCAAAATGAACCGGGGCCAGCCCCGCAAGTTGAAGACAACACTCCAGCAATGCGGACCGAGACCGTTCCTGCATCAATCCGTTTGGCTGGCGAGAGCATCGCAGTAACTGGCGCCGAGGGACTAACACTCGCCTTTGGCAGCCCGCGCGATGCGGTGGAGCGCGAAATTGCGGCTGTTCTTGGAAAGCCGACCGATAAATCATCCAATGAAGAATGCGGCGCTGGCCCGATGGAGTTCAGCGCTTACCAAGGAGGATTGACGGTCACTTTTCAGGATGGGAAGTTGACCGGATGGTATCTGGACCGCGATGAAGACAGCCGCGATATTTCCACCAGCGAGAATATCACGATCGGATCGGTGGAATCAGCTTTAACCAAGGCATATTCGGTCAAACCTCAAATCGACAGTACGCTTGGTGACGAATTCTATACGACCGAGGGTGTTGCGGGTTTTCTCTCGGGACAAGGTGATGCCAAAGTTGTCGAAAGCCTGTTTGCCGGAACCAATTGCTTCTTCCGCTAGACTGCGCAATGTTGTGGCATGACCTTACACGCACAACTCTATTTCAGCTTTCGTTCGCCCTACAGCTATCTCGCGATTGGGCGCTACCGCGCACTGACCGAGATGTTCGATGTCGATATCGAGCTCAAGCCGGTTTATCCGCTGGCGATCCGGCAGCCCGATTTCTTCGAGCGCAACCATCCCAATTGGCTTGGCTATACTTTCCGTGACATGATCCGCGTGGCGCAGTTCCACTCTATCCTTTTTGCCCCGCCAAAGCCCGACCCGATTGTGCAGGATTTTGCGACGCGCAAGATTGCCGAGGACCAGCCGCATATCTTCCGCCTGACCCGCATGGGGCAAGCTGCTGCTCGTGAGGGCAAGGGTCTGGTCTTTGCCGACGAAGTCTCACGCCTGATCTGGGGAGGAACAGCCGGATGGAATGAAGGAGACCATCTAAAATCCGCGGCTGAAAGGGCTGGCCTCGATTGGGATGTGCTGAAGACGACTATTGCGGATGACGCTGAAGCTCTCGACGCTGAAATCGCCGCCAATCAGGTTGCGCTGGAGGCATCAGGCCATTGGGGCGTTCCCACACTGGTGTTCGATGGCGAGCCGTACTTCGGACAGGACCGTATCGAAATGGTTCTGTGGCGGATGAACGAGAAGGGGCTGCAAGAGCGGTGAGTGAGGTTAGAACTTCGTTTGTAAGCTCGTTCGACGGCACCAAGCTCGCCGTCCACCGCATGGGGGCTGGCCGCCCGGTTCTGCTTCTCCACGGGCTGTTCTCCGACGCCAACACCAATTGGATAAAGTTCGGCCATGCTCAGAAGCTTGTCGATGCCGGGTTCGAGGCGATTTTGCCCGATTTGCGCGCGCATGGGCACAGCGAGGCACCGCATGATCCGGCTGCCTACCCAAATGACGTTCTGGCGCAGGACGCGGCGGCTCTGGTGGAGGGGTTGGGGCTAGACGACTATGATCTGGTAGGCTTTTCGCTCGGTTCGCGCACGTCGGCCCGCGCCGTGATCGGGGGGCTTAAACCGCGCAAATTGGTATTATCGGGCATGGGGCTGGAGGGGCTTGCCGGTTGGAGCCGCCGCTCCGCATTCTTTATCGACGCGATTGACCGGTTTGACGAGGTGAAGCGCGGCGATCCGGCCTTTATGGCGGTGAGTTTCATGAAAACGATGAAGGTGGACCGTGTTGCGGCGCGGCTTTTGCTGCTATCGGTCGCCGATACCGAGCCGGCCCAGCTTGCTGCACTGACGATGCCGACAATGGTCCTATGCGGCGACAAGGACAATGACAATGGATCGGCCACAACTTTGGCCGGGGCATTGCCCAAGGCGCATTATGTTGAAATTCCCGGCACACATATGAGCAGCGTGACAGAGGGCGCACTCGGCGATGCACTGGTCAATTTTCTGGGGGAATAGGCATGGTATCGAAGAAAACATTCTTGCTGTGGTGGATCGGCGGGCTGATCGCTTTTGTTATTGTCATCGCAATGCATGCGCCGCTGGTGTTGACCCAAGTCCCCGGCGGAATCGGTGATCATCAGGCTGCGGCCACTGCGGCAGAGGTCGACCGGATCCAGTCGGCATGGTCAAACGCTGGTCTGCAAGGGACCGCTGCGCGCGCGATGCTGGGTGATTTGGTGTTCATCAGCATTTACGGTTTCGGGTGCTTGCTGGGCGGGCTCTATTTCCGCAAAGTGGGGGCGGGGATGCTGCGTCATCTTGGTCTGGCCATTGCGATCAGCGGGATTGCGTTTACCGTGTCCGATTATGGTGAAACGACCGCGCAATTCCTGCAGCTGATGGCCAATAAGGGATCGGACGGACTGGCCGGCTTTGCCGCGACGATGCTGCCAATCAAAACGGCGGCGTGGATTTGCACCTTTGTCGGGATGCTGGCGGCCTTTGTCATTCGTCGAAAACAGCAACGCGCCGGTTGATTGCAGCGGCTAAAACGTTCAACATCCTTTCATCTGAAACCAGTTGCGATACCGGTTTCCATCAGAGAGGACTAAATCTATGAAGTTTGCACCTGTTGCCTTCAAGGCCGCCGTGTCGGCGATTGCCATATCGTTCGCCGTCCCCGTATTTGCGGATCATCACATGCAAGCGGCTGCGGTTGAGACGGAAATGGTTGGCGAATATCCGCTGACAGCAGCGGGCGCAGCGCAGTTTGTGGCTGATACCGAAGTCGAAATGCGGAAATTGTGGGTCATTGGATCGCAGGCGCAGTGGGTGAATTCGACCTATATTACGCAAGACACCGACGCGCTGGCAGCCTATTTCGGCGCAATGGCGGCGGAAACCTCGGTCGCCAAAGGGCTTGCCGCAGCGAAATTTGCCGAAGTTGGCGGGCTGAACCCCGATGTCGCGCGTAAGCTCGATATATTGCGGGTCGCATTGACTTTGCCCGCACCAACGTCGCCCGGATCAGCCGAAGAAGCCGCATCGCTAGCGACCGCGCTCAATTCTGCTTACGGCAGGGGCAAAGGTACGCTGAACGGCAAGGAACTGTCGGGTTCTGACATCGAAGCTGAAATGGGCAATCTGGAGCGTACACCCGAAGAACTCTCCGAAATGTGGTCCAGCTGGCATGATAATGTCGGCGCGCCGATGAAGGATGATTACGTCCGCCTCGCCGAGCTCACCAATGCCGGTGCGCAGGAGCTCGGCTATGCCGATTTCGGTGCGATGCAGCGTTCAAAATATGATATGAGCGCCGACAAATTCGCTGCCGAGACGGAGCGGATGTGGCAAGAGGTGAAACCGCTCTACATGGCGCTTCATACCTATGTCCGCGGCAAGCTGAACGAGAAATACGGCGATAATGTCCAGCCAGCCTCCGGCCCGATCCGCGCGGATTTGCTCGGCAATATGTGGGCGCAGGAATGGGGCAATATCTATCCATTGGTAGCGCCCAAGGGTGCAGGCGATATCGGTTATGATCTGACCGATCTGATCGCGAAGAAGGGGCTGGACGAGATTGCGATGGTCCGTGCGGGCGAGAACTTCTTTTCCTCGCTCGGCTTCGCGGCTCTGCCTGAAACATTTTACAAAAGGTCGATGTTTGTCGCGCCGACCGACCGCGAGGTGGTTTGCCATGCATCGGCATGGGATGTGGAAAACAGCAACGATCTGCGGATCAAAATGTGCATCAAGCGCAACGCCGATGATTTCGTGACCATTCACCACGAATTGGGCCATAATTATTACCAACGTGCCTATGGGGTGCAGGACTTCCTCTATCGTGACAGCGCGAATGACGGGTTCCACGAAGCCATTGGCGATATGATCGCGCTCTCGATCACACCTGAATATCTGGTCCAGATCGGCATGCTCGACCGCGCCGATGTGCCGAGTGCAGACAAGGATATCGGTCTGCTGTTGCGTCAGGCGATGGACAAGGCGGCGTTCCTGCCCTTTGGCTTGCTGATGGACCGTTACCGTTGGGGTATTTTTGACGGATCCACCACGCCGGAAAATTACAACAATGATTGGAACAAGCTGCGACTTGAATATCAGGGTATCACCCCGCCGGTAGAGCGTGACGCGGATGGGTTCGACGCAGGTGCCAAATATCATGTGCCTGGCAATGTATCTTACACCCGCTATTTCCTTGCGCGTTTGTTGCAGTTTCAGTTCTACAAAGCCGCCTGCGATCAGGCCGGATGGAAGGGGCCGCTGCATCGCTGTTCGTTTTACGGCAATGAAGAGGTCGGCAAGAATTTGAATGAAATGCTGGCGATGGGATCGTCGAAGCCTTGGCCCGATGCTTTGGAAGCCTTTACCGGCGAAAGGCAGATGAGCGGCAAGGCCATGCTTGAATATTTCGCGCCGCTGAAGAAGTGGCTCGACGAGCAGAACAAGGGCAAGAAAGTCGGCTGGTAGGACATATC
>JBATLU010000282.1:0-4081 GCA_049289475.1 Pontixanthobacter sp.
GTCCATGCGCAACAAAGCCGAACCGGCCATTGCGCCCCGAACATTGTGTCCTGTGCCGCGCCTCCATCTCGCGCCCCTTGCAGAATTCGGGCGACCAGCTTGCCGCCAGCGTATAGCCGGTGACCGGCATCCGCCGCGGTTTCTCCTGCGGGCTGATCTTGGGAACGGAGACATCTTGCGGCAGCCTGCATTGATACGCCTGAGCGTGGGCTGAGGGGGCAGCGGCGATCATCGCCATGATCGTCAATGTCGAGGCCAGCAGTTTCACAGCGGAGTAAAATCCAATCCGATGTCGGCGGCGGGTGCGCTTTGGGTCAGGCGGCCGACCGAGACGTAATTGACGCCGGTGGCGGCCTTGGCCTTGATGGTGTCAAGATTGATCCCGCCCGATGCTTCGGTTGGCACGCGGCCAGCCACCACCGCCACGGCTTGGCCCAGCGTATCGGGGTCCATATTGTCGAGCAGCAGGCGTGTGGCCCCGGCAGCCAAGGCGGGTTCGATCTGGTCGATCCGGTCGACCTCGCAAATGATCGTCTCGACCCCGGCCTTGCGTGCGCGGCGGACGGCTTCGCCCACGCCGCCTGCGACCAGCACATGGTTGTCCTTGATCATCGCTGCGTCCCACAACCCCATGCGGTGGTTGGCGGCCCCGCCCATGCGCACGGCGTATTTTTCCAGATGGCGCAGGCCGGGGATGGTCTTGCGCGTATCGAGCAAGGTGCAATCGGGATTGTCCATCGTGTCGACATAATGGCGGACCATGGTCGCAATGCCCGAAAGATGCTGGACTGTGTTGAGCGCGCTGCGCTCTGCCGTCAGCATGGCCCGCGCATTGCCCGACAGGCGCATCAGATCTGTGCCCGCAGGAACACGCTGGCCTTCCTTGACCAGAATCGTGATTTCCATATCCGGCTCAAGCGCGCGGAAGAAAGCCTTTGCAATTGGCAGGCCGGCGACCGTGATCGGATCGCGGCTGTCCATCACGCCGGCAAAGCGCGCATCGGCAGGGATCACGCTTTCGGATGTTACATCGCGCCCGCCACCGGGCAGACCGTCGCCGAGGTCTTCGGCAAGCGTGGAACGGATGAAACTGTCGAGATCGAAGCCTTCAAGCGTGAAGCAGCTCAATGCACAAACCTCGCCACGACATCGCGGTAACTGCGGCTGACTTTTACCTCGGCCCCGCTATCTAGCACCAGAAAACACTCGCCATTGGTGTGCGGGCGCACTTGCCGGACCTGGTCGAGATTGACGATGGTGGAGCGGTGCACGCGCTGGAATTTGCGCGGGTCGAGCCTTCGTTCGAGATCCTTCATCGTTTCGCGCAGGATCAGCGAATTGTCGCCGGTATAAATGCACATGTAATCGCCCGCCGCTTCGATATGTTCGATCGAATCGACTTCGACGCGGAATATCTGGCCGCGATCCTTGATGTTGATCAGTCGTTCGAAACGCTCGGTGCTTTCGCCTTCGTTTTCGGTGAATTCTTCGGCTGCATCGGGAGCGACTTCGGCCAGAACATTCATCAGCTTTTCGGCATCTTCGGATGATTTCTTTTCGGCTAGGCGGATGCGGACCCGCTCGATCGTATCGGCCAATTTGTCGATATCAACCGGCTTCATCAGATAGTTGACCGCATTGGCCTCGAACGCGCGGATCGCATGTTCTTCATAAGCAGTTACAAACACGATCAGAGGCGGTTCAATCTCCATCACGCCTTTGACCACGCTGAAACCGTCAAATCCGGGCATCTGGATGTCGAGAAACACCACATCGGGTTTCTCGGTCTTGATTTTGCGAATCGCTTCGCGCCCGTTGGCACAAGTGTCGATAATTTCGACATCGTCGAATGCTTCGAGGCGGAGCTGCAGGCCTTGGATGGCCAGCTTCTCATCGTCTACAATGATCGCGCGAATGGTCATGTTTGTTTTCCGATCTGCTGCCCAATCTGTTGTAAGGTCAGGGTGCCGGCGGGGGGTTCCGGCGCTGAAGCAGCGAGCCTTGGGGTGGCGGCAGAACTATCGAGCGGCACATCTTCACCGCTTTCACTGTCTGACGTAACGAAGGGTAATTCCACAATGACGGAAAATCCGCCGGTCGGGGGGGAGCGGATTTCAAACAGATGCTCGTCGCCATAGGCTTGCGCCAAACGGTCACGAATATTTGCCAATCCTACTCCGGTCGACACGGTTTGCCGGTCTCCTGTCAATGCCTCGGGTAATCTGCGGCGCGCACTGCTCGCCTGCAAGCCCGGACCGGTATCGGATACGGTGATGCGCAGCCTTTGTCCGACGACCTGCGCCGAAAGGCTGATTCGCGCGCCTTCCTCTTGCGGGGAAACAGCATATTTGATCGCATTTTCAACCAGTGGTTGCAGTAGCATGGCGGGGAGACGCCCCTTTGCCGCTTCGGGCTCGACGGTGAATTCGGTCCGCAGCCTTTCTTCAAACCGCATCCGCTCAATCCCGAGATAGAGTTTGAGAGTCTCGATTTCCTGCGACAGCGTAACCATGCCGCTTTGCTTGGTCAGTAGCGTATGGCGTAGGAAGGATGACAGCCGCGTCAGCATCGCATTGGCCGGCTCGGTCTGCTTGAGCAGCACCAGCGTGCTGATCGAATTGAGCGTGTTGAACAGAAAATGCGGATTGAGCTGATAGCGGAGCATCGCCAATTGCGCGCTGGTTGCCTGCGCCTCCAGCCGCTCCAACTGGTCTGCTTGCTGTTCGACCTGAAGGAAGAAATTGATCGCGTAATAGAGCGCCGACCACGCCCCCAGCAGCGTCATTGGCAGATAGAACAAGCCGATCAGCAGCTGGGTGAAGGATGTTTCGCTGCCCGGGCGGGTGAGGTCGAGAACCCATGCATCGATGAAGGTATAGAGGCCAACTGACAACATCAGCACAATCGCGGTAACACCCCATGTTATTACCGGACGGCGATTGATCAGATCACGGTAAATCACCGACAGGACCAGCGTTATCGATAGACCGGTAATCGCACTGATCAGCAATTGCAGCAGCGCGTAGGACGGCAACTGGTTGGCAATCGCGGCTGCCGAACGGAGGATAAACGCACCGGTCCAGCCCGCAAATTGCAGGTTCCAGAATGCGCGGTTCTTATTGGCGAAGAACGGCGTAGGTTGAAAAGGCAATACGGCCATTGCGTGTACATTAGACCAAAAACATCCGCCGCGTCACACAAGATTTGTACTGGACATCTACTCTGGCCCTTGTTTTTGTGATATCGGATAAAAAAGCAGGAGTTCGGGACTATGGATATCAAGACAGGCGATATGGCAGCCCAGCAATCGGGCGGCGCCGAAACGCAGCCGCACGCGAGCGCGCAATTTCATGAAATGAAGCAAGGAACCGCCGAAGATTGGGCGATTATCAGCAAACACTTTATGGAATTTGCTGCTGACGTGGCTGATCGAGTTCTGGCGCATTTGCGGTTGCTCGAAGGAGATTATGGCGGTTTTCCGATCTGCCGCTTGGCCCATTCGCTGCAAACCGCCACCCGCGCGCATCGTGACGGTCGCGGCGAAAGCTACGTTGTCATGGCGTTGCTCCACGACATCGGCGATACGCTCGGCACCTACAACCATCCTGATGTGGGGGCAGCGATTATCAAGCCCTTCGTGAGCGAAGAGGAACACTGGATCTGCCAGAATCACGGGGCGTTCCAAGGGTATTATTACTTCCATTTCATCGGAATGGACCAGAATGCTCGCGATAAGTTTAGAGGCAACCCCTATTTCGATGCCTGTCAGGAATTTTGCGAGAAATATGACCAGGCCGCTTTCGATCCGAATTATGACAGCGAACCGCTCGAATTCTTCGAACCAATGTTGCGCCGGGTTATGGCCAGGCCGCGGTCCTCGGCTTACGTTAAAAATGATTGATTCAACGCGGGCTATTTGATCCTGGCCCTATTCTGGGCGTGAAATATTGACGCCAATCGGCTTTGCCGTTGGCGTCAATCGATCCGTTGATCAGCGGTAGCTGGCTCTCGATGAACTCAACCCGTTCATCCCATCCGTCATGCGTTCGCTTGCGGAACAGGCCCCCGGCGAGACGCGGGC
>JBATLU010000283.1:0-4607 GCA_049289475.1 Pontixanthobacter sp.
GCCGCTGCCCTATGCCGCCAATCTGGAGAAAATCGCGCTGATCGATGCGGCGCGGATTGTCGCGACGGTTAAGAAGGTGTGTTACAGCTGAGATTCCTCACGATTGTAGTCGCGGGCAACCTCCAGCATTAGCACCAGGGCAGGGTAGGGAAATATGTACACAGGGTAGGGTCGAAACTGCCTCCGCTGCCTGATCCACCGCTGCTAGAGCTACTGCCGTTGTTGCTTCCGCTACTGCCGTTGTTGCTTCCGCTACTACTGCTCGTTGTACTGCTTGTACTGCTTGTACTGCTTGTACTGCTTGTACTAGTGGATGTACCAGTTGTGCTTCCGCCTGCCGAGCCGCCGCTTGTATTACCAACATTGGGATTGTCGCTGAACAACCAGCCCCAACCTCCGCTACCGCGAGGCCGTGGCTGCTCTTGCTTATAGGAATCATACACTTCACAGCGCGCGATTTCGTCCGGATCACTCGGATCGCGCTGGTAAATCTCGCTCAAATCGCGGCTTGCACGAACCTGAAACGCAGCGGTTGATCGGATTATCCGGTCGCTGATGAGCGCATCGGTTATGATCGGCTGATAGAGATAAGCGATTTCCACAAACATCACCGGATCGTCTTCCAATGCGAAGACTTCCTGCCCGACCGGGCCCATCCCGACGAAGCTCGGATCACCTAAACCGGTCCCTTCGGAGCCATAGGCGGAATCTGCGTGTGCGCGGCCCTTGCATCTTTGCCAGGCGATATATTGCTGCGTACCGCCGCTCGCGGGGTCAACTTGCAGACTGCTGATAGTAACGCGGCCATATTCGTATAGGTCGATACCCTCGCCAGCCTGTATATTGGAACCGAGTAGTAAATCATTGATATCGGCTTCGTAAATCTTACGATTGGTCAGCGTCGTCGTGTCACCGATGCGCGATGCGTTGTCGGCGATATGGCTGGCCGCCTGATTGATCCGCATATGGGTAATCGCCAGATTGCCCGTCTCCAACCCCGCAAGCCCTACCGTCAGGACGAGCGGCGTTGCGAGCGCAAATTCGGTCATCGCCACGGCACGGCGGTTGGCGCGCAAACGGCGGATCAATCGGCGGAAATAGGTCATGCGCAATATTTGGTGGCCGCGCGATCGACGGCCTCTCCGTAGGGTTGGTTGCGGAGCACGGCCGTTACCGTTGTTTGCTGGTAAGGCGAGATGCCGATGAACGGCGCGATCGGGAACGCGCGCGGATAGAAAATGGTCACTTCGTAGAGAACGGCATCGCGTGCGCCGCCCAAACCTGCTTCACCCTGATCGGGATCCCAAATTCCGTTCTGATTGGCATCTTCAAATGGTTCACCGTCGTTGCAGGCCAGGTCGCCATTCACATCGGTGAATTCCTCCGGCTGCCTGACCCCGGTAAAATTGGCATAGGCTTTCCGGCTGGCGGTCATATGAGCGTTCGGGACAACGTCGAGCACAGCGTCCTGCACAATCAAGTCGATTGTGGCATCCGACGCCCCCTGCAAGGTGGAATCGCGCGCCGCCTTTTGCACCGCACCGTTCAACATTGAATTGGCATACATATTGTACGAGAAGTCAAAGATGCCGAACAGCATCATCAGCAGAACCGGCGCAATCATGGCGAATTCAACCAGCGCCACACCGTCGCGGTTACTGCGCAAGGATTGAAGGCGGCGGCGGATCATTGCTCGATCCTCAAATCGCCGATTGATTTTGCAATCGAAGAAAATGCGTTGTTCAAATCTGCCGCATTGGCAGCTTCGAAATAGCGGCCACTGCCCGCGCAGTCGGCCATCGAATCGTTCAGATAGGTGCCAAACGCGATTACCCAAACGGTGATGTTACGCTTTTTGGCTTCGGTGCAGGCGACGCTAAAGCGGGCTTCGACCGTTTCGGCAAGTGTCATGGGTGACGACGGTGTCCAACGCCGTTCATCCAGCCCTTCCACACCATATGCACCATAGGCCAAATCATAGGGTTCGGTTTGACCATCGGTCAGAAATATCAAATGGCGGGTTTTGGGTGAACCAGCGACATCGGCGTTTTCGCTGGCATACAGGCCGGTTGGCGAAAGCAGACGCGCGCCCCAGATCATGCCGATATCATGATACGTAGAGCCATAGGGCTCCAACGTGGCGAGATAGGTATCAACATCCGCGGTGGTCATTTCCTGCAATTTCTGGGCAGGGGCCGGACAATCGGAGAACCACCAATTGCCGACATCGGCGTAATTATCGGTGGTTGTTACTGGATTGACCGAGAAGGAGCCGTTCCCATCCCAAAAGAACTTCCGCGCAAAAATTTTATTGGCATAGCTCGGCCGCCACTGTGTATCTGCCATCCCAGCTGTCGGAACCAAGTCAATATTAAGATCGAGCGCCTTCGCAAGATCGACATTGGAATAGTCGTCTATTATATAAGTCGAGCGTTCCTCAATACAGCCCGAACTTTCGCTTCGCCAATTTGTCACGTCGCTTGAAATCGGTTGGTAAGTGTATTCGGACGTATTGCTATATCGGGGCTCAGTCACTTTCTCGAAATCGTTTATAAGCGAGGAGTATATTCTCGATCTTACTGTACAAGTTTGACCGGAAATGTAGGTATTATAAACCTTACCGTTTTCCGTTCTCGTGAAATACTCGATTGTTCTTATGCCGTCAGGGTTGGTCACGGATTCGGTTACAGTGTTGTTGAGTACGTCTGACAAGGTGAAGGTATTTGCAGGTTGACCGCCACTGCAAGTATAGTAGCCAGATGTTCCGGCCGAACCCGTATCCGTTCCGACTCCAGAAGGAGGCGTGCCTTCTACGAAGGTTGCAGCGTAACTAGATTCATCAATCCAGTTAGTCACTGAACCAGATTTATAGACCCAGTTTCTGGTGAAAGCCGCGTTATAGGTTGATTGATTAATGGCAGAGGTTTCGCGTGATTGGTATGTCCATTCATCTGTAACCCAGTCATCTTCCAGCAGGCCGCCGACATTGACGTTGGAGGCATAGGGAACAAAGCCGTAGCGGATCTTGCTGGTTGGCGCTTTGGATCCTTCGAGCTGGGCATGGAAATTGCGGATCACCTGCTTCATGCTGTCCATCCGCGACATCGCATCGCCGTCATTGGCGTGACGCATAGACCCGGTGACATCGAGCACCATCATCACATCTAGTTCTGAAACGCTGAGCACCGCGCTGCAATCGACGGAAATCGGCACTCTGTCATAACCGAACACCGACATGATGGTGGTCGGCACATCAACCGAAGCGGCTCCGGTGATGGCGAAGTCCTGCTCCAACGTCATGGTGAAGCTGCGGTTCTCGGTACCGAAGTTACCGTTCTGGAAGTTCAGATTGAAAAAGCGCATTCCGGTGCTGGCGACGTTTGCCGGTACATTACCGCTAACGATGGGCTGCGTGCCAAGGCTTTTCCTGGCCGCCAGAACCCCGGCATCGCAGGCATTCTGCAATTTGCTGGAGGCGAGATAGGCGCGGCCCATATCGATCCCGCTGCCGACCAAGCCGAGCATAGGGAAGATGGCAGCAGCAATCAGCGCCAGCGTATTGCCCGACCGGTCACGGGCGAGGCGGCGGAGGAAACCACCGTGCCATTTCTTACCCGCATTATTGTGACCTTCGGACATCCGAAATTCTGCCTTGGTTGCTTAAGCACCATTGGGAATAGCGGGTAGCGACCAATTCTTCGCAAACAGGGATGGTTAACGTGGGTTAAATTCTTGGCTGGATTCTTTGCACGAGGCTTTCATGCAAACGGTCATGAAGGCGTGCCAACTACGAAAACCGGGCGGGAATAGGTTAACGTCGTTCCTGGCAAGGTAACAAACGGAAGCCAATCCTCCAAAGTGTAATTGCACCGTGCGTTCGACGTCGAATGTGATCGGCGACCCGGCTCCGAAATCGGTCCAGACCGGCGTGTAGCTGTTGGTCAGGACCAGTCGGACAGAGGAGCTGACGACATAATCGTCGTCGCAGTTATCAATATTGGTCGGAGTATTTGTGTTGGCATTGCAGCGATAGAAACGCGCTACAGTAACCTGATTGTCGTTCAAATCTATCGAGGTTTTGATTGCCATCGATCCGTCGCAGCACGAAAGCATCCGATTGAAAAATCGCATGATCATCACCCCACCAGTTTAACGTTTGGTGTGGAATTGCCGACGCTCGTGGCTTCATTCGTCGGGCACAGCGTTTCAAGCGTCGCGTTGCCGCCCTTCGACAATTTTAGGTTAGCGGAATTCTTCGATTTGGCGGCCCACTTGACTTGCCTTTGCCATCGGTCTTGAGCGGAGCGATGGATTTGATGGCGACCGACGATTTCCCATTGGCGCAACGGCTAGCCGCCGCGCAACGGCTAGCCGCCGCGCATTCGGCTGCGCTGGTGAAAGACAGGTTGGCGGAATTCCTCACGCTGGATTCACGGCTGGGGCAATTCGTCAGCCAATCGAAAGAACCGATGCTCACGCAAATGCGGCTTGCGTGGTGGCGCGACCAATTGGGTAAACCGGTGGCTGACCGCCCGCAGGGTGATCCGGTGCTGAACCGGATATCCAGTTTCTGGCAAGGCGAAGAACAGGCGTTGATCGCTCTTGTC
>JBATLU010000284.1:0-7453 GCA_049289475.1 Pontixanthobacter sp.
AATCGCAACGGAATTACGGGAATTCCGGGGACAGTGTACCCTCATGCCCGCCAATGCCTGCCAAACTCGCCCCATTTTCCTACATGCCGAGCATCTGCTAACTTCGGTCCATGCTTCCCCATCATCCGCGCTGCACCCCAAACCTCCACACCGTTCCGCGCCGTGCGAGCGCGCCCGGCTGCACGGCTCAAGCGGGCAAAGGTATCAAACAGCCCCCCGGCCCCCTTGTCCGTCCGCAGCGCCGGTCATTCGAAATTAATGATGTAATACAGCAATATAGGAGAGGCTACTGAGGGTGACACGGCGTCACCCTTGTCACCCATGTTTAACCCGGCACTCTCGCCTTGCGATACAATGGTATGGGCCGCCTCGGCCGCGCGTCGGGACATAGCGCGGCTCTGCGAAAGCGCTTGCCTTTTGTGCGGGGTATGGCTATCCGCGCCGACTTCACCGACACGTGATTCATCTTCCGGTCTGGCCGTTAGGGCTGCCAGGGCTGGTTGGACGTGTCTCTGACCCGACATCCATTAGGAGACTGAAATGCCCAAGCTGAAGACCAAAAGCGGTGTGAAGAAACGCTTCAAAATCACCGCAACCGGCAAAGTGAAGCACGGTGTGGCTGGCAAACGCCACCGCCTGACGCATCACAACGCCAAGTACATCCGCACCAACCGCGGCACCTCTGTCCTGTCTGAAAATGACGTGAAGGCAGTGAAGAAATGGGCCCCTTACGGCCTTAGCTAAACCCCGGTTCGGAATTCAGGAGTACTTGAGAAATGCCACGCATTAAACGCGGCGTCACCACGCGCCAGAAACACAAGCGGATACTCGACCAGGCCAAGGGCTATCGCGGTCGCCGCAAGAATACCATCCGCATTGCACGTCAGGCCGTCGAAAAGGCCGGCCAATATGCCTATCGCGACCGTAAGGTTAAGAAGCGCAATTTCCGCGCTTTGTGGATCCAGCGGATCAACGCTGCGGTTCGCGCCGAAGGTCTGACATATTCGCAATTCATGCACGGCGTGAAACTCGCCGGGATCGAACTTGACCGTAAAGTCATGGCCGATCTGGCGATGAATGAAGGCGCTGCTTTCAAATCGATCATCGCTCAGGCGAAAAGCGCAATTCCGGCCTGATTTCAGCGGACATTGTTGCGAATTGAGAGGGCGGCCTGATGGTCGCCCTTTTCTTTTGCAGCGATGCTGTCTACTTGCCCCTTGGTCGCACTACCGGAATGCAATGGGGGCAACATCCGAATGGTAACGCAGTGTCGCGTGGAAGCGCGCTTCCATCAGCCGCCCGAGCATCTCGAGCGGTTTTTCACAACATTCTGTTTTGGCACTGTGACGGTTCCAGACGGCGAGGTCGTGCAAGATGCGATCCAGCCAGAATGGGGGACTTTGCGCTTCTTCCCCGATGATCTGCCCAGAGTGCAGATCGGCGACAAGGATGAACCCGTCACATCACGCTTTATTGCATCGGGCCCGACCAGCCGCACAAAAGCGTACCAGATGCCGGGTTCGCGATTTTGGGGGATCGGACTGTTGCCTCTCGGCTGGGAAACCTTTGTCGGCATTCCCGCGCATCTGATGGCTGACCGACTGGTCGACGGCGCGAGTGATGTGCAATTCGCCAAATTCGCACCACTTGCCGAGACCTTGCTCGACGTTGATGGTTCTGAAGAGGGTCAATTGAAGGCAATAATCGACTTCTTCAGCGAAACTTGCCCGCGGGCAAAACGCGAAGATCCGCGCGTTATAAGGATTCACCAATGCTTGCTCGGCGGTGATTTTGCCGATGTGAAAGCGATGGCCAACAATTGCGGGATTGGCGGCAGGACGCTTGAACGATTGTGCCGCCGTGCGTTTGGCTTCTCCCCCAAACTCTTGCTGCGCCGACAAAGATTCATGCGCAGTCTTGCCCACTTTATGCTCGATCCGGCGAACAGCTGGAGCGATTCGATTGATACCACATATTACGACCAATCGCATTTCGTCCGCGACAGCCACAGGTTCCTGGGCATGACCCCCGGTGAATATGCGTCGCTCGAACATCCGATTTTGGCCGGGTTTATGCGCGATAGAGCGCAGATACGCGGCTCGGCAGTCCAGACTCTTGATAAACCCGGCGGTTGACAAGCGGCGCTGAAACTGGCTCACTTGTAAAAATACGACAATCGCCGGGGACGCGAATAGATGTCGAAAGACGCGCCGCAAGGCACAGCAAATGCAACAAAGGTTGATGTCAGCTTCCACCGCCCACCGGAGGATCTGGAGCGGTTCTTCACCACTTTCTACTGCGTCGAGATCGATCCCGGCGAGGGCGCGACCGTCACCGATTCACTCCATCCCGAATGGGCGAATATAAGGATTTTCTCGGGAACACGGCCACACAACGAAATTGCCGGGCAGACGCTGTCGGGTGCTGACGCTCTATTCACTGGCCCTAGCAAGAGCCCGCTGCATTTCACATTGGGACCGACACGTGTTTGGGGTATCGGTATTCTCCCGCTGGGATGGGCTACATTTGTCGGCCAGCCAGCGGATGAATATGCCAATTCGGTCTCGGATTGCCGGTCAAATGCCGCGCTGGCCCCGTTCGCTGCATTAGCAGATTCTGTGCTAGCCAAGGACGGAAACGAAGCCGTCCAATATGAAGCGATTGTCGATTTCTTCCGCGAAACTTGCCCTCGGTTTGGCAAGGAAGATCCCCGCATCACTGCTATTCATTCGGTGCTGCTCGACAGTGAACTGCCGCATGTGTCCGATATGGCCGAGCGATGCGGGCTGAACCAGCGCACGTTGGAGCGCTTGTGCCGGAAGCATTTCGGCTTTTCGCCCAAATTGCTGCTCCGGCGGCAGAGATTCATGCGCAGCCTTGCCGATTTTATGCTCGACCCCTCGCTCGGCTGGGTTGGCGCGATTGACTCGCTCTATTTCGACCAGTCGCATTTTGTGCGTGATTGTAAGGAGTTTCTGGAAATGGCGCCGTCAGAATATGCGGCAACAGACCATCCAATTATGGCAGGGTTCCTGCGCGAAAGAATGCGCGCCTACGGCTCTGCGGTGCAAACGCTCGACCAACTCGACTAAGAATCGGTGCCGCACCCCCAAATGCAGCTTTGCCTTGTGCGTAAATAGGCGCTAGCGCGCCTTCGCCATGGATGAATTACAAAAACGAAAAGACGCCGCGCTTGCGGCTATTGTCAGCGCTGACACAGCCGACGCTTTGGAAGCGCTTCGGGTGGAGGCTTTGGGCAAGCAGGGCTGGATTAGCCAATTGCTCAAAACGCTCGGGACAATGACGCCCGAACAGCGGCAGGAACAAGCGCCTGCAATACAGCAAGCGCGCGCCGAAGTGGCGGATGCCCTGACGGCACGTAAACAGGCGCTCGACGATGCTGAGCTGAACCGCCGCCTCGCTACCGAGACGCTCGATCTTTCGCTCCCAGCGCCGGAAACGCCGCGCGGCACAGTCCATCCGGTTAGCCAGGTAATGGACGAACTGGCGGAAATTTTCGCCGATCTGGGCTTTGCGGTGAAGACCGGTCCAGAAGTCGAGGATGACTGGCACAATTTTACCGCGCTCAACATGGATGAGAACCATCCCGCGAGGGCGATGCACGATACATTTTACTTCCCCGACAAGGACAGCGAAGGCCGCTCGATGCTGCTGCGCACGCATACGTCGCCGGTGCAAATCCGCACAATGGTGAGCGAAGGCGCACCGGTGAGGATCATCGCGCCAGGGCGTGTTTATCGCAGCGATAGCGACGCAACGCACACGCCGATGTTCCATCAAGTCGAAGGTCTGGTAATCGACAAGGGCATCCACCTCGGCCATTTGAAATGGACACTGGAAACCTTCCTCAAAGCCTTTTTTGAGCGCGACGATATCGTGCTGCGGCTGCGGCCCAGCTACTTCCCCTTCACCGAGCCTTCGGTGGAGGTCGATGTCGGCTTCTCTCTGGCCAGCGGCGCGGTCGGCGGTTCGGGTGATGCCGACGGGCACGGCTGGATGGAAGTGCTCGGCAGCGGCATGGTCAATCGCAAGGTAATTGCCGCCGGCGGGCTGGATCCCGACGAGTGGCAAGGCTTTGCCTTTGGCACCGGGGTCGATCGCCTTGCAAAGCTCAAATACGGTATGGAAGACCTTCGCGCCTTCTTCGATGGTGATATACGCTGGCTGCAGCATTACGGGTTCAGCCCCTATGACCAACCGACATTGTCAGCTGGCGTGGGAGTAAGTGCATGAAATTCTCGCTGACATGGCTCAAAGATCACCTCGAGACAGATGCTAGCGTTGCCGAACTGGCAGCCGCGATGAACCGGATCGGGCTGGAGGTCGAAGGGATCGATAATCCGGCGGACAAGCTGGCAGGGTTTACCGTTGCCAAGGTTCTGACCGCCGCCCCGCACCCCGATGCAGACAAGCTGCAAGTGCTGAGCGTGGATACCGGAAGCGGCGAGCCGTTGCAGGTTGTCTGCGGCGCTCCCAATGCCCACGCAGGAATGCTGGGCGTGTTGGGCCAGCCCGGCGCGGTCGTTCCGGCAAACGGTATGGAGTTGCGCAAGAGTGCAATTCGCGGGGTCGAGAGCAACGGCATGATGTGCTCGGTACGCGAATTGGAACTGGGCGACGAGCATGACGGCATCATCGAATTGCCCGATGACGCACCAATCGGTGCGAGCTTTTCAGAATATCATGTTTCGTCTCCCGTGTTCGACGTGGCGATCACGCCCAACCGTCCCGATTGTATGGGCGTCTACGGCATTGCCCGCGATCTGGCGGCGGCGGGAATGGGTGCGCTCAAACCGATTGCAATGCCTGCCTTTGCTGAAGCCGGTTCATGCCCGATTGAAATCCGTACAGACGACGTCGAAGGATGCCCGGCATTCTACGGCCGCGCGATCAAGGGTGTGAGCAATGGCACTTCGCCCGACTGGTTGCAGCAGCGATTGAAAAGCGCAGGCCAGCGCCCGATCTCGCTGCTGGTCGATCTGACCAACTATCTAATGCTTGGCTATGGTCGTCCCGCCCATGCCTATGACCTTGCGAAGTTGACTGGTGCGGTGGTTGCGCGGCGGGCCAAAGATGGCGAGCAGGTCCTCGCGCTGAATGAAAAAACCTATACGCTCGACAGCAGCATGACCGTGATCGCCGATGATAACGGTGTGCATGATGTGGCCGGAATTATGGGCGGCGAGGATTCGGGCTGTTCCGATGATACGACCGATGTCTTGCTCGAGATTGCCTATTTCAATCCGGTGCGGATCGGGCAGACTGGTCGCAAATTAGGCCTTAGCTCGGATGCGAGAACGCGGTTCGAGCGCGGGGTTGATCCCGAATTTCTCGATGACGGGCTCGATCTGCTGACCGGCCTGATTATGGAATTGGCGGGCGGTACGGCATCGGAGAAAGTCCGCGCCGGAGCACCGCCAGTGGCTAAGAAGTTCATCGATTTTGAACCAGCACTGGTCCAGCGTCTGGGCGGAATTGATGTCGATGAAGATGTCCAGCTTTCCATTCTGAGCCGGCTCGGTTTTACCGCGACCAATACGCAGATCGGGCCGGGCGCGAAAACTTGGCGCATGGGCGTTCCGGCGCGGCGACATGATATTGAGGGCCCGGCTGATCTGGTCGAAGAAGTGGTGCGGATTTACGGGCTCGACGATGTTGCCAGTGTCCCGCTTCCTCGCATTGATGGCGTTGCGGTTCCCACTGCCTCTGCTGCTCAGAAGCAAGAGCGGCGCGTGCGCCGTGCTGCGGCAGGCCGCGGGCTCAATGAAGCGGTGACCTGGTCATTCCTACCCGTTGCAGAGGCAGAACATTTCGCCGATGGCGCGCAATTGTGGGTGCTCGACAACCCGATCAGCGAAGATATGAAGGCGATGCGTCCTTCGATGATTCCGGGGCTTCTGCTGGCCGCGAAACGCAATATGGATCGGGGCGCGAGCAGCCTACGCTTGTTCGAAGCGGGCCGCCGTTACTTCCGCAATGCCGACGGGTCGAGCGATGAGAAACCCACGCTAGGTATCGTTATGGCGGGTGAAAAAACCCCACGCGGTTGGGCGAGCGGCAAGGCTGTCTATTTCGATGCTTTCGATGCCAAGGCAGAGGCATTGGCATTGCTAGCAGAAGCGGGCGCTCCGGCGGATAAGCTGCAAGTTATGGGTGACGCGGGATCGCAGTTCCACCCTGGTCAGTCTGGCACTTTGCGGCTTGGCCCCAAGAACGTGCTCGCCCGCTTTGGCGCGCTCCATCCCGCCACGCTCAAGGCGTTCGATGTCGATGGCCCAGTGGTGGCAGTGGAGATTTTCCTCGATGCCATTCCGGGCAAGAAGGGTGCGGTCAATTTTGCGCGTACCGCCTATGCGCCGCCAGCGTTGCAAAGCGTGATGCGCGATTATGCATTTCTTGTGTCTGCAGATTTGCCTGCCGCTGATTTGGCGCGGGTGATTGGCGGCGCCGACAAGTCCAATATCGTTGATGTTCGCATTTTCGACGTCTTCGCAGGCGCGGGCGTGCCCGAAGGCAAGAAATCGGTCGCGGTCGAAGTAACGCTGCAGCCAGCCGAAAAAAGTTACAAGGATGAAGAGCTGAAAGCGATTGCGGACAAGGTGGTGGGCGCCGCTGGCAAACTTGGTGCGGAGCTTCGCGGCTAAGATGGAATTCGCGGTCGTACTTATTCTGGCGTTTGTGCCACCTTTGCTGCTGTTGCTTGTTCCGCGCAAAATGGTGGCAGTTGTTTCGGTATTAACAGCAGTTATGGCTTTGCTTGCGGTTTGGTGGAGTTGGAACCTTAACGACAACTGTGCAAGCGATGGGTGTATCGGGGCCGGTATCGCAAGCGGTTTCACGGCATTGTTCGTTGTGTTGTCGGTAATTGCGGGGGGCATCCGTTGGGCCATCATTCATTACCAAAATCGCCGCGATGGCGGCTGGGGTTTTTGACCGCAGAAAACGGGATGGCGCAAGATTGATTTCGTGCGACGAGGGTTGCTGACCCAAAGGAATAATCTGATGCATGATGCCGACTTTCCCGTTCTGGCCTTGGCCGCAAAGCTTGCTGCAGAGTACCGCCGAGACGTCGCGAAGGCAGAACGGACACCTGTTGCGGAATATGGCGTGATCCATCAGGCTTTTGCTGCCCCGCTTCCAGAGGCAGGGAGCGACCCTACCGCCATCATTGCGGAGTTGGCCAAACTCGCTGGTCCTGGCATTCGGGCTCAGGTGGGTCCGCGATTTTTCGGGTGGGTTATCGGCAATTCGCATCCGACTGGTGTTGCTGCCGACTGGCTGACCTCCGCCTGGGGCCAGAATGCCGCCAATGTCACCGCCGCGCCTGCCGCTTCGGCGGTGGAAGCGGTTGCGGCTGGCTGGCTGCTTGATCTGCTGGGTCTGCCGGAAGAGGCCTCAGTCGGCTTTACCACCGGCGCGACCGTTGCGAATA
>JBATLU010000285.1:0-4494 GCA_049289475.1 Pontixanthobacter sp.
GTCGGACAGATCTTCGCGCTTGCGCGGCCCGCGTGCGGCAGTTTCCCCGCCCGGGGGGACGCGCAAAACCTGACCTGCTTTGAGCCGGTCTTCGGGTTTGACCCGCCCGCCATCGAGCCGGATTTGCCCGGTGCGCGCCCAACGACTGACCATGGCAAAGCCGATCTGCGGCAGATTGCGTTTGAACCAGCGGTCTAGGCGAATGTCATCATCATCGGGACCGATGGTGAATTGCCGGACATTGTCCGATCCTTTTGCCGCATCCCAAGGGTTGGTGCCCGAACCTTCCTTGGCTGCACCTTCCTGCGATTTTTCGGGTTTGGGCCGATTTGTCCCGCTCACGCTGCCAGCCTCATGATAATCAATCCAAGATAAAGACCGGCCAAACCGGCAAGAACCGAAACCAGCGCATAGGTGAAAGCGAGGCCCGATTGGCCGCGCTCCATCAGCAGCATCATTTCGAGGCTGAACGATGAAAAAGTAGTGAATCCGCCGAGCAGTCCGACGCCAATGAGAAGGCTCCATTGCTCGCCGCTCTCGCTGCCATGGCGGGCAAGAAACCCGGCCAGCAAGCCCATCGCAAGGCTACCGGCGACATTGACCGCCAGCGTTGCCCACGGAAAGGCGGTGACCGTTTGCGGGCCGAGCCAACCCGTGATCGCGCGCCCGGCCTGATAGCGCAATGCAGCGCCAACAGCGCCGCCAGCTGCGACATTCAATGTGGCAGAGAGTGGAGTGAGAGAAGCCATAGCCAGCCCCTTAGCCGCCATGCATCGTTAAAGAAAGCGCCGTAACCCTTGCCAAAAGCACCTCGAATCGCTAGTTGCGCTTCTGTTCGAGCCGTCTCTTATTGGATTCGGCCCATTTTTCGTTGATTTTTCGGGGGCTTGCCGCGCTCTTGCGGGCTTAAGTCTCTTTGCTGTGAGGTTATTGAATTTTATGCAAATCATGGTTCGCGATAACAATGTCGACCAAGCTCTCCGCGCGCTCAAGAAGAAGCTGCAGCGTGAAGGCGTCTATCGCGAAATGAAATTGCGCCGTCATTTTGAAAAGCCGAGTGAAAAGCGCGCCCGTGAAAAGGCAGCTGCTGTTCGCCGCGCCCGCAAGATGGACCGCAAGCGTGAGGAACGCGACGGTTCGTAAGACCCAAGTTTTTCAAAACTCTCGCTTGAACCAATCACAGCGATAAGCCATCAGGGCGTGGAGAAATCCGCGCCCTTTTGCATTTTTGCGGTATTCCGCATGGGTGCAATACACAGGACTTACTATTTCAGGATCTGTCCATGACCGAGATTACTGCCGTACCGCTCCATCCGATTGCCAAAGGATCGCTGACCAAACTGTGGGTCGGCATCGTGCTGGCCATTCTTGCCGGCGCGGGCATTGCCTGGGCCGCTGTGCCTGCAGGCGTTTCGGTTGAAACATTGACTGCCGGTACCGGCCCGAGCCCGAAAGCGGGTGATGTGGTGTTCGTCAAATATGTCGGCAAATTAACCGACGGCACCGTGTTCGACGAATCGCGTCCGTCGCAATTCCCCGAAGGTCTGTTTCCTGACGGTACGCCGTTCCTGCTTGAAAAGGGGCAGATCGTAGACGGTTTCTACGAAGGGCTGCTGAAAACCCAGAAGGGCGGCAAATACGTCCTCAATATCCCGTCCGACTTGGCCTATGGCGACGAACCGCAAGAAGGATCGCCAATTCCGCCAGGTGCCGATCTGGTGTTTGAAGTCGAAGTTGTCGACTTTATGGCGCGCGCGGATGCCGAACAAAGGTTGCAAGCTCTCCAGCAGATGATGCAGCAGGGCCAAGGTCCGGGCGGTCCGGGCGGTCCGGGCGGGCCACAGGCTGGGCCACCACCGGCGGGGCCGCAACCCAGGTAAGGCAATTCGTCAAAGATGGTGACATGGAAAGGAAGCGCAAATGACCACTCCGGAAAGCTCACCATCTGAATCTGCCAGCGTCAGAACGATCAACCGTGCAGTGCCTGATGATTGGGCGCTGAGGCCTTGGCTGATCGCTTCATTGCTCGGGATTGCCGGTCTGGCCGTACATCTGGCGAGCGACGGCGGTGAAGATGTGCCTTGGCGCATGGCGCTGACCGCGCTTTGCTTCTTCGCACCCTTTGCCGCTGCCTTTACCATCGACCGTGATTTCCGCATCCCGCCGGTGATTTTCTCATTGGGCGTCGGCCTGGTTATGGCGGGCATTGCGTGGCGCGCGACCAACGCGGGTGACCGTTACTCGGACGAAGCATATTGGATCGCCTCGGGCATACTGGCGATAACGCTGGCGGTTCCGCTGTTTCAGGCGGGATTTCACCGCAAACGGATGGCGACATCCTATGCCGACACGCATTATTTCGTTTGGACTGACGTTATCAGCGGGGCCGGTTCCTTTGCTTTTCTGGGCCTGAGCTGGGCGCTGATCGCCATATTGTCCGAATTGTTCCAGCTAATCAAAATCGATCTGCTAAAGGATTTGCTTAACGAGCAATGGTTCGGATGGATCTTTTCGGGCGTCGCCTTCGGTGCGGCGCTGGGCACATTGCGCAACCAATTGAAGATTCTGGCGACGCTGCAATCTGTGGTTCTGTTGGTGCTCTCGCTGCTGGCGGTGCCGCTGGCCGCCGCGCTGGTGATATTCCTGCTGGCGATGGCGGTGTCCGGTCCCGACGTCTTGTGGGAGGCAACGCGCAGCGCGACGCCGGTGTTGCTGGCGATTGCTGTCGGGGCTTTCATCCTGACCAATGCGGTGATCCGCGATCAGGATGCGGGAACCTCTGGCTCGCGAGTTTTACGGATTGCCGCCTTGATTCTGGCGCTGGGCATTTTCCCGCTGACGGTTTTTGCCGCCGTGTCGATGGGGACACGGATCGCGCAGCACGGCCTCAGCCCCGAGCGGATTTGGGCGCTGATCGCGATTGCGGTGGCGACCGCCTATGGCTTTGCCTATCTGGCCGGCGTTGTTCGCGGACGGAAGAACGGCTGGCGTGATAATCTGCGTCAGAGCAACCTCCATTTGGCGGTGATTGTCGCCGTTCTGGCACTGTTGTTGGCGATGCCCATCTTGAATTTTGGCGCGATTTCAACCGGCAACCAGCTGGCGCGGCTGGAAAGCGGCGCGGTGAGCGCGAAGGATTTCGACTATTCGGCGTTGCGCTGGGATTTTGGCGAGCCGGGGCGCGAGGCTCTCGTGAAACTCGCCAAGTCGGATAGTGCGGAAATTTCCAAGGGGGCCAAAATCGCGCAGACCGAGGAATATCGGCGTTATCGCAGTTTTGAAGAGCCGCAGGATGAATCCGACAAGCGTATGGCCAATTTGCGGATGGAATTTGACGATCCGGCCTTGCGCGAGCGGGTCGAGCTGACTGTTGCCGCGATGCGATGGACCTGTGATGATCCCTGCGTTGCTCTTGATGCTGGTGAAACCGGAGGGCTTCATCTCATCCTGTTGGTCGAAGGTCAGAACGTTAGGCAAATTACGGTTGATCCGGCAAAGCCGTTGGACGAAATGGGCGGCCCCGCCGAAGCAGCGGAATTGTATCCTGCCTATGACGCCGCGGATAAGCCGAAGGATGTTACCGCGAAATCCAAGGTTGAAATCCGCGAATGGCGCGGGCGCAAAATCTTTGTCGATGGCAAACCGGTAGGCGAACCGTTTGAGTAAGCATTTCCAATGATGTTTCGGCTCGAATCCCGCTTGAAGCGGGGCGTGGGTGCGGCTAACGCGGCTGCATGTCCGTAAACAAAGCAGATGTGGCCAAGATCGCCTCTTTGGCCCGTATAAAAATGGATGACGATGCGCTCGAACGCATGGTCCCCGAACTTAACAATATCCTCGGTTGGGTCGACCAATTGGGCGAGGTTGATACGTCCAATGTCGAACCGATGACCGCGGTGATTGCCAACACGCTGCGCTTGCGCGCCGATGTGGTGAATGCCGACCCGAAGACCGGCGGCGACCGGCGCGACGATATACTGGCCAATGCACCGGCGACCGAACACGGTTTCTTTGGTGTGCCGAAGGTGATTGAGTGATGCCAAATACAACCGAATCCCTGACAACACTCGGCGTTGCCGCGATCCGTGACGGCGTGAAAAATGGTGACTTTACCGCGCGCGAAGTGGCGGAAGGTTTCAACGCAAATGTCGCCGCTGCGCAGGACGCGCTCAATGCCTTTATCGTGACCACGCCCGATGCCGCTCTGGCAGCGGCGGATGCGGTCGATGCGATGCGCGCCGCGGGCAAGCCGCTCGGCAGCATGGCGGGCGTCCCCATCGGGATGAAGGATCTGTTCGCGACCAAAGGTGTGCAGACCACCGCCGCGAGCCACATTCTCGAAGGCTTTATCCCGCAGTACGAGAGCACCGTGTCGAGCAAGCTGTGGGCGGCCGGAGCGGGGATGCTCGGCAAGCTGAACCTTGACCAGTTCGCGATGGGATCGAGCAACGAAACCAGCTATTTCGGCAATGTCATCAGCCCGTGGCGGCGAAG
>JBATLU010000286.1:0-3111 GCA_049289475.1 Pontixanthobacter sp.
GTGCATCATCGAATAGTTCCGCAAGTGGCGTGTCAGTCATGTCCCATCGCCCTTTCGTTGGCGTCACGTTATCGCCCGTTGCCCGGCGTCGGCTTCGTCATCGCCCGTTGTGGCCGGCGGCACCAAACAAAAACCCGCCGAAGCGGGTTTTTGAAACTTGTGTTCTGCTGTACTTGGTCAAACGGCCAATCAAGCCAACCCGTCGATGCTCGGTCCGATTGGCCCCTGCACCTCAGTCATGGTCTTGACCGCCTGCGCCTCGCTCTTGTCAGCCTCGGCTTCCGTCTTGCGAATTTTAGCCTCTGCGTCACGCATCTGCATTTGCTGTTGAGCCTGCGCGGCCTTGGCGGCTTCCGGGTTGTCGGAACCCTCCATTTCCGCAAGGATTTCATCCTTGTTGCGCAATGCACTCGCCTTGATCACGGCGCGCGGCGGGATTGGCAGGCCCGCGGCAACCATGTTGCTGATTGCCTCGAATTGTTCCTGCTGCATCGTGATAACGTCCGGGCTTTCGTCCAAGACAATATCCATGTCCATGTCAGCCGCCACGTTCTCTACGTGATGTATTGCGTCCATATCCTCGCCAGCCATGCGAGCCTGTTCGACAAGCGCCTCGACCTCCTGCGGCGGAACGCCCTGTTCAGCGGCATCGGCGCGCAATGCCTCCTCGATCGACACTGGACGGTTCATGCCAACAAACTTGACTTTATTCTCGTCGTCGGTAACACGTATCCACTTCTCCGCCGTCCATGTCTGACGGATTAGCGACCATATCAGCCGGAACGTGCGTAATTTCAGCGACCGCAGCCGGTTGAGCATTGGCGTTAGCTCGACCATGCCGCCCTGCTGTTGCGCGAGGATGGATCGACCGCTTGCATCCTGGCTTGATTTGCCCTGCATGGCCGCGTTCGGCCCCATCAGATCCATTTCGGCCTTCGCATCCTGCAACAGCGCCAAGTTGCCAGACGCCATGTCGTTTGTAGGCACGACACCAAAATTAGCTCCGAATGTGCCCTCAATCTCGATGTGGCCGTCTGGTTTAGCAATCTCCCGCTTGGCCCTGTTTACGTCGCCAATCGCGCCTTTTGTGGAAAACGTCTGGCGCATGTTGATCAGGTGCATCGATTTCGAGCGAGACTTGTTGATTGCGTCCTGCGGCGAGAACATGTCGCGGACTACACCATGCCTGCCGTTATCGCGGTCTACATAACCCGATTGCAGCAGCATCAGGCACATGCTCTCGCCGTCGTCGTTGACGTAGGGGCTTTTCCCGCCCTCGAGTTTCACGTCGCCAGAAAACAGGCACCAATGCCAATCGCTGCCGACATGGTACCATATTTGCACGATTTTGACGCGCCTGTTGCCGTTGGTGTTGTCAAACCACGCTGCGTTGCGCGGCTTATCCTCGTAGGTCTCTGCCGGAGAGTTATCAAACGCAACGCCAAGCGCGTCCTTGGCGTCAGGCCAGCGCTCTTGCGCCTTTTGCAGCCCCATCCAGATAACGCCGCCCATGTATGATGCGTCTGAAAAGTCTGGCCGTGACGAATGCGGATCGTAAAACAGGCGGTCCCACTGCCAATGCTCGACCGTGATTTCAGGGCCTCGGCGAGTGTCCTTGACAGACACCTCTAACCCGCCGTAGCCCTCCACCATCATTTCATTGAAAACAGACGAAAATATTTCGTCGAGTTGATTATGGTCCTCGACATATCGCAGCGCGTCAGTAGCGGATTCAGCCGCCGCTTCGTCCTGCGGGTTGCGCGGGTAGGCTTTCGGGTCAGTCCGGCTTTGTTGCTCGAGGCCGGAAATGTAGTCCAGCTTGCGGCGGATACGATTGAATACAAGCGCCGGCTGACCGCGCTTGGCAAGTTCAGTCTTCTCCGCGTCAGTGTATTGCAGCCCGTTGTAATAATCGCGGGCCAGCTCTGCCTCGGCGCGCGTTTCAGACGTCAGGCTTGCCGCATCCTCAAACATGGTTTGAAGACCGGGAATATCGATCACGCTACTTTCCACGACGTGGCCTCGCTATCGTCATCCCAAGCGCCATAATCACTGCCCCTCGTAGTCGGTTTGTTTGCCGCCGGCTTGCTTTCAGAGCGCCATGACATGGCGAGCATACGAAATGCGTCCGCGCCGTGTGACGCCCAATTGTGCAGCGGCGTAGACCGGAAAACCTTGTTCTTCTCGTCGTATTCGGATCTGTAGTTCAGCAGCGCCTCGCGGCCTTCGCGCGTCCGCTCAGCGTCAAACCAGCATTTGTTGAGCATCAGCCGTACGGCGTTGATGCCGTCAACAACGCTATGCTGCGGGACTACGCGCGGATGCCGCCCCAATGACCTGAGCGTGTCAATGCGGCGCTTACCGGTCCCTAGCTCATGCTGGTTAGCATCGTGAGGAACCCAATCGTCGCCATGATACCCGCGCGCGCCAAGCTCCATGACGTAATGCGGTATCGCCTTGCCGTTGTCCTGGATGTAATCAACGACGCGGATTTCCGAGCCGATTATCTGATAGCACCAGATCGCCATTGCATCGCGGAAGCCCAAATCCCAAGCCGTGTTGACTGGCACATCCGGCGCAATGTCCACCTCGCGGATGCGCCCGCCATGTTCCGCCGCCGCCATCTCGCCACTGTAGTATGCGCCGACGATTGCAGCGTCGAATGAGCACTCGTACTCCTGTGCGTATTGCTCTGGCGTCATGCCGGCGCGTGCGTCGGCCAGCTCGTCCGGATCGATCAGGTTTGTAACAGACGCCTTCAACTCGTCGAAATACCAATCCGGATCACGCCTCGCGCGCTCGCATACCTCGAAAAATGCGTTGCGGCCTTTAGGTGTGCCGATGAACGTCGCGGACCCGCGTCGATCAGAAAGCGCTGGTCTTATGACCTCTGGCCACGCGCGCGGATCCATGTCGCCGTATTCGTCCAGCGTTACGTGGTCAAAATACAGACCGCGCAACCGATCATAATTGTCGGCGCCATAAAGCCGGTATCGCGCGCCGTTGGGGAAATCGACGCGCAATTCGCTTTCGTTTATTTTGACGCCCGGCAGCTTGCCAACCGCGCTCTTGACGTAAATCCATGCGACGTCTTTGGCCTGCGTGTAATAC
>JBATLU010000287.1:0-4623 GCA_049289475.1 Pontixanthobacter sp.
CCGCGCACCATTGCTGTAGTGACTTCACCCACCGGCGCGGTGATCCGCGACATCCTCCACCGGCTTGCCGACCGTTTCCCCAGCCGCGTGCTGGTGTGGCCGGTGCTGGTACAGGGGCATGGGTCGGCGGAGCAGGTCGCAGCGGCAATCCGCGGTTTTTCCGATTTGCCGGACGACTTGCCCCGGCCCGACTTGCTGATCGTCGCGCGCGGCGGTGGTTCGATCGAGGATTTGTGGGGCTTCAACGAGGAAATTGTCGTTCGCGCGATTGCCGATTGCCCGATCCCGGTGATTTCCGCTGTTGGCCATGAAACCGATACCACCTTGGCCGATTTCGCCGCCGATCGCCGTGCGCCGACCCCGACAGCTGCAGCGGAAATGGCGGTGCCGGTGCGCGCCGAACTTGCCGCAACGATTGACGATCTCGCGCACCGGAAGAAACGCGCGATCTCGCGCCCGGTTACTTTGGGGCGAGAGCGGCTGCTGGCGCGAATCCAGCGTTTGCCCAAGCCAGAGGCCCTGTTGCAGCCTCAGGTTCAAAAGCTCGATGATCTGGGCGAGCGGCTGGCGCGCGGATTGAAAGATTGCGCGGCGCGCTCACGCGAACGGTTGCAAGCCGATCCGGCGCGGCTTTCTGCGCCGCTGCTGCTGTCGCGGATTGGCCGTGCAAAAGAACGGGTCGAAAGCGCGAGATTTTCCACTGCACTGATACAGGCCCGCCTTGCGCGCGATAGTGAGCGTTTTCAGGCGCTTGACCGCTTGCGCCAATCGCTCAATCCGAAGGCACCGCTGGCGCGCGGATTTGTGTTGGTGAAGGACGCCAAGGGCAATTTGGTCAGAAGCAAAGCGGTGGCAGCAGGCCTGCCATCGCTCGCAATCGAATTTGCCGACGGTGTGCTCGACGCGCGACCTGGCATTGTCTCTTCACCTCCGGCTAAGACTAAAACTGCCAAAGCAGGTCCTGACCGGGGACAGAGCCCGCAGGATGATTTGTTTGCATGAGCCAGTGTTGGTAGGGCAACCCAAAATTTGAAGGATATGACATGCTGATGTCTTCTGGCGAAAACGCCGCGAAACTGGCCTTCGGGCCCAATGGCTTCCGGGTTCTCAGACCCGGACCCTACGTCCTGTGCGCGATGACGGGGGAGCAAATCCCGCTTGAGGAGCTGCGTTATTGGAGCGTGGAATTTCAGGAGCCCTATGCCAGCGCAGAAATTGCGACCAAACGGCTAGCGGGCGGCGCATGAGTGGGGTGCGTGCGTTGATCTGGGGCCCAGCGCTCTTGTTGCTAGCAGCTTGCAGCGGCGGAACAATAGACGCGCAGCCGGGCGAAGCGGCCGTTGGGGAGGCCTCCACGCCTATTGTCGCCGCCGAAGTTCTGGCTCCGGCAGTTGTTGCAAAACCGGCTGGACCAGCCAATTTTCTGTATGATGGCCAAGCCATCCAAGGCGGTTGGATTAGGGGGCAAGCGCCCGCAGGCAGTCTCTCTGCGGCGCTTGATGGCATTCCCTTGGTGCTCGACAAGGATGGATATTTCTTTGCTGCGTTTGACCGTGATGCCGATAGCACAGCTCTGTTGTCCGCCCGTTTGAGCGACGGCCGTACGGTGGAAAGCCCCGTCTCGGTTGCGCCGCGCGAATGGAATATCGAGCGGGTGAATCTTGCGCGCCCAACCGGCAAGGCGAGCGAAGCCTTTATGGTCCGCCGCCGTCCCGAGCTTGCCCAGATCAACGCAGCGCGCGCGGTCAATGCCCAGAGTGATGGCTGGCGGCAGAAGTTTATCTGGCCTGTCACGGGCCGGATTTCAGGCAAATTCGGATCGCAGCGGATATATGCCGGTGTGCCCGGCAGCTATCATTCGGGCGTCGATATCGCGACCGGCGCAAGCGGTACGGCCTATGTTGCTCCGGCTGATGGGGTCGTCGTTCTCGCGGCAGGAACCCCGTTTTCGCTCGAAGGCTATTTGTTGATCATCGATCACGGCAACGGCCTTAACAGCGCTTTCCTGCACAATTCCAAGCTGGCGGTGCGCGAAGGTGATGTTGTGAAGCAGGGCCAATATATCGGCAATATCGGGTCAACTGGCAGCGCGACCGGGCCGCATCTCCACTGGAGCATGAAATGGCACGATGCGCGGCTTGATCCGATGCTTTTTGCCGGGGCAATGCACTGATCCGATTGACCCAAACGGCGGTTATTTGACGCCATGCGCAGGTTGATATTGCTCGCAATTGTGGCGTTATGCCTCACCCCAGGCACCTGGGTTCGCAGTCCGCTACCTGCGGTCAATCACAGCCAACGCCTCAGCTTCAAGCCGCTTACCGTCACGCAGACGAAGCTGGGTGAATTGGATTTGCGGGGCGCATGGCAACTTCTTAGCCCGAACAGCGGTTTTGGTAGCTATTCAGCGATGATCAGTCCTGAGCAGGGCGTGCTGCTCGCTGCGAGCGATAGCGGCGGTATTTTGCGCTTTCCGCCACCGGGCCTTTCGGGAGAGGTCAGTATCGGGCGGTTTGCCGGTCGGAGTATTCGCCGGAAGAAGCTGATCGACATCGAATCGCTTACGCGTGATCCGGCGAGCGGGCGCATTTGGGCCGGTTATGAAGGCACCAATTCGATCGAGAGGCTCGAAGCGGATTTCACCGACGGGCGAACGATCCGTCCTGCCGCGATGGCGCAATGGAGCAATAATTCCGGACCCGAAGCGATGGTCCGGCTCGCCGATGGCCGGTTTATTGTCCTGTCAGAAGGGCCGCGCCGCTGGCTGGGTGACGCCTATCCGGCGCTGCTGTTTCCTGATGATCCGGTAGAGGGCGCCGTCCCGATGCCGTTTCTGCTCCATTCGCAAGGCGGCTTTGCCCCGGTTGATATCGCGCAAATCCCAGATGGACGGGTGCTCATCTTGCTGCGCAGTTTCAGTCTCGGGTTTCCGCCAGCTTTTGCAGTGAAGCTGATTGTCGCCGATCCGGCGGAGATCACGCTTGGCGGCCAATGGTCAGGCCGCCCCTTGGCCACGATCGGCAGCGCCGATTTGCAGGATAATTACGAAGGGATGGCGATTGTCCCGCTAGCCGGCGGCCAGATCGATATCTGGCTGATTTCGGACGATAATAATGCGACGTTCCAGCGCAGTTTGTTGCTTAATTTGCAATGGAATCCCGCTGCGCGCCAACCAACAACACAAAAGGCGCGCGAGAAACCCGCGCGCCCTTCAAAACCCACCAATTGAGCGCTGTCCCCGCTTGGGGGAAGGCAATCAGGCGGCTTTATCGACCTGCTTGGCCAGCTTCTTGAGAGCCCGCTTCACCTTGAGCGCGCCTGAGGACAGTTTTTCGTCCTTGGTCTTGAGCAACCAATTGTCGAGGCCGCCATTATGTTCAACCGAACGCAGTCCGTGCGTTGAAACGCGAAATTTGAAACCACGGTCCAGCTTTTCGCTCAGCAGGGTAACGTGCTGCAAATTGGGCAGGAACACACGCTTGGTCTTGTTGTTGGCGTGGCTCACATTGTTACCGGTCAGGCGGCCCTTGCCGGTAAGTTCGCAAATGCGCGACATGATGTCTCTCGTTCGAATTCGGGGCCGCCAGCAATCGCCAAGGGCCAGTTTGATCTGTGGGATTATCCCGGAAAGGCGCGCGGATAGCTTCCCTAACGCGAATCGTCAAGCAAGAAGGGTGCATCTTGCGGCTTCGGCAGACCGCCGCTAGCGCGCAATAATGACGCGCTGGCCAATCCCCGATCCGATGAAGCAGGCGCTGGCGCAAGCTGCGCTTGCCGCCGATTCGGGTGAAGTGCCGATTGGCGCAGTGATTGTCCATCGCGGAGTGGTAATCGCGGCAGCGCATAATTCCCCGCGCGCAGACCATGATCCCACCGCCCATGCCGAAATTGTGGCGATTCGCGAGGCGGCAAAAGCGCTAGGCAGCGCTCGTCTTGAGGATTGCGAGCTGTGGGTTACGCTGGAGCCGTGCGCAATGTGTGCAGGTGCGATTTCCCATGCCCACATCGCCAAACTCTATTACGCCGCGAGCGATCCCAAAGGCGGCGCGGTCGAACATGGCGCACGCGTGTTTGAACAGGCTCAATGCCTGCACAGCCCCGAAGTCTATGCAGGCATGGGTGAGGCCGAAGCGGCTGAGCTGCTGCGCGGGTTTTTCAGGGCGCGGCGGTAGCTGGACTTGGGCAATGCTAAAGCCCGCGCCAGATCTTTACCGGAACAGTGTCGCGCGGCCCGAAGCGGCGGGCGCTGCATTTCACCGGCATGAAGTCCTTGCCGTAGCAGAGCCGCAGTTCTTGCAGCCATCCTCGCGTATTGAGGTCGATTCCCACGGCCTCGCGCGGCCAATCGGGGTTAACCGCAACAAAGGCATCGCGCAGCGTGCCTGCAGTCAGCGCATCATCGCGCGAAAGGCGGTCGGCCTCGGGGAAGCGCAGACCGTTCCACAGGATGCGGGTGACCTTAAAGTACGTTTCCGGCTTGCTGACCATGCAGCTGCCATGTTTGGCCCATTGGCTCGCCACCAGCCGCGCAGACGGCATCATGCACATATTGCGCCGCGCCTCTGCCGGGGCGACCGTCCGCTGGGTCGAGCACCATTGCGGCCAATCGGCGCGCCCCTCAGG
>JBATLU010000288.1:0-1884 GCA_049289475.1 Pontixanthobacter sp.
ATGCTCAGGTCAGCATCATGCCAGTTGAACTCCACCAATTTTTCCGAGTTCGGTATCGATAGATATTCGGATCTCTTCGCCGGGATCAATCGCTTCCCCAAGCAAGGCAACACGAGCCTGCCCCAACTCCTGTGCGATCCTGTTCATGAACGCGTCTCGATCCTCAACACGCAGAAGGTCGACCCAAGAGCCGGAAATGCCACCTGCAACCGCTCCAAATAACGCTATCGGAGCCCCACCAATCAGGCCTATCGTGCCTCCAATCAGCGCTACCATCGCAGCACCTAGTGCCCCGGGAGTCTTGCCATTGTGCTGGTGGATCTGTCCATCATCGTCCTTAACAATGATAACCGAAGATAGGAGCTTGAGCTTGCCCTGATCCGCGTACGATTCAACGATACGCCGTCCTTCTTCAGCCAGCTCCAGACTTGGATATGTGGATGCAAAGAATTTTTTCATGATCTTTCCTTCGCTGCGGATTGCAGAACATTCTGAACGACGGGATCTCGCTCAATGTGGGCGAAGAAACGCGCCACGTTGGGATAGTCATTCCAAGTCTTAGGGAGCTTGGCCGTCCAGCGTGCCATGATATAGGCGTAAGCATCCGCGACGCTTCGGCGATCCCGATAAAGATGAACACCATCACCTATCAGGCTATCGAGGTGTGTCATTACACGGTCGATCCGCGCATGTGCGGCCATTCGAACCTGATCGAGTGCCGGCTTTGAATTATCCAGCGTAAAGCGCTCAGGCGTGAAGAACGGCCAAAAAGCCGGGTGAAAATCACCTGTCAGGAAGGCGAGCGTTTCGCTGAACTCGAACCCCGCTAGCAGACCCTCATCTGGGCCAAGGCGGGCTTCAGGATAACGGCCCGCGATGTACCCCAGAATCGCATCTGCCTGTGTCATCGCCTTTGAGCCACCGATGTCGAGAGCCGGAACCATCGCCAACGGATTGATGCGACGAAATTCTTCCGAGGCATAGTTTGCCCTTACTGGCTCGAAATCTGCCTTGGCCCACTCAAGCGCGATCCAGCACGCAACAGCGCAGGTACCCGGCGCATAATAGAGTCTCATCGTCATAAACTGGGACTGTCCAAAAGGGGGGTCACGCGCCCAAAGAATCTGCAACGACGGCGACCAACTTCCCACCTTCCGGCGTCGACCAATCCCCGGCCAGCCCCGCAAGCAACTGATTTGTGCCAACCAAGAGCGCACCCGCGCGTTCCATCCTGCCCAACGCCAGCTTGTCCGCCATCGCGCCCGGCGACCCGCCCGCATCAGCCACGACCAGGACTTCGTATCCCTGATCGAGCAATGTCAGGACGGGAAAGACCGTGCATACATCATTCGTGACACCCGCAACGATCATCACTTTTCGCCCGGTTTCATTGACTGCAGCGGCAAAGGCGGGGTCATCCATCGCATTGACGAGGCCAGCCCGCTTGATCCGATTCCGAACCTCATCGGGCAGGATTGCTTCAAGCTCGCTCATGAGCGGCCCCTGAGCGTGATCTTCCATGCTTGATGTGAGCACTGTCGGAAGATTCAGGATTTTCGCGGCGCTGGCCAGCATTCGGGCATTGCGGCGCATATCGTCAAGCGGGATGGATTTGACCCAACTCATCGTTCCGACCTGATGATCAATCAGCAGAACGGCCGCATCGCGCCAAGATGACTGTACGTTTGTCATTTTGCCAGAACCTTCAAAAAGTGTGCTCGCGTGCGCTCGCATCATCGTTCTGGTTCAGCTTGAACGCTTGTATAGCTATTTCATAGTTGCATTTTTGGCGGATATCCGGAAATCATTGATCCATAAATGGAGCAATGATGTGAAGCATTTAGGTGATATCGCGCTGTTTGTGGAAGTTGTACGGACCAGAAG
>JBATLU010000289.1:0-10318 GCA_049289475.1 Pontixanthobacter sp.
TTTTGATCCGCTGCGAAGACAAATTTGGGCCAAGTCGTGACCTTAGGCCTTGGCGACGTTCTTTTCGTCCATCATAGTCTGCAATTCGCCCGCTTCGAACATTTCCATCATAATGTCGCTGCCGCCAACAAATTCGCCCTTCACATAGAGCTGCGGAATGGTCGGCCATTCTGAATATGCTTTAATGCCCTGACGGATTTCCATATCCTGAAGCACATCAACGCTTTCAAACCCGACGCCGCAATGTTCGAGGATAGCGACCGCTTTGCTGGAAAACCCGCACTGCGGGAACAGCGGGGTTCCCTTCATGAACAGGACCACGTCATTAGAGCTGACGACTTCTGAAATACGTGTGTTGGCATCGGACATGGGATGGTTTCCGGATTGATTTACGTTGATCAGGAGGTGGGAACTGCGGTGGTCAGTTGCAAGGCGTGCAGAACGCCGCCCATGTTCCCGCCGAGCGCGGCATAGACCAATTTGTGCTGCTGGATACGGCTTTTACCCGCAAATTGCGGCGCGATTACTTTGGCGGCCCAATGGTCGCCGTCACCCGCCAGATCGGTCATTTCAACTTCGGCACCGGGCAGGCCCGTTTTGATCATACCTTCGATTTCAGCGGCTGACATGGGCACGGGTCAGGACTCGCTCATGAATTGACGGCGCGCTTCAACCGATTTTTCTTCGAGCGCGATGCGCACTTCACCTTCGTCGATCTCGACATTTGCGGTGGTCAGATCGCCCAGCAGTTTGCGGATGACGTCCTCGTCACCAGCCTCTTCGAAGTCAGCCTGCACAACTGCCTTGGCATAGGCGTCGGTTTCATCGGCATCGAGACCCATCTTCTCTGCCGCCCAATGGCCCAGTAGACGGTTGCGTCGTGCAGCAATTTTGAAGGTGGTTTCTTCGTCAAAAGCGAATTTGGCTTCCTCGCCGCGCTCGCGGTCTTTGAAATCGGTCATAATTACCTCGTGTATGGGTTAGTATGAGAAATAGGAACGCTAGCCCTTTGCGGCAAGCATATCCTGCAAAATCTAGTCACCCATTGTCACGACAAGCTTGCCGATTGCGCCACGGTTCTCAAGCTTGGCGATGGCTACATGCGCCTGTTCGAGCGGGTAGGTTTCGCTCACCAGAGGATTGATCTTGCCTTCCTTCCACAGCAGGAAAAGCTCGGCAATATTGGCTTCGTTGCGGCGCGGTTCGCGCATGGTGAATGCACCCCAGAACACTCCGCGGATGTCGCAGCTTTTCAGCAGCGTCAGATTGAGCGGCATTTTGGCGATGCCCGCGGGGAAACCAACCACCAGAAAACGGCCTTCCCACGCAATTGCACGCAGCGCAGGTTCCGAATAATCACCGCCGACAATATCATAGACGATATCGGCGCCATTGGGTCCGACTGCCTCTTTGAAGGCGTTGGCGAGCGCTTTGGATGTGTCTTTGTCAAACGGTGCGCGGGGGTAAATCACCACTTCGTCCGCACCTGCTTTGCGGGCGACTTCGGCTTTTTCCTCGCTCGAAACGGCGGCGACCACGCGCGCGCCATAGGCTTTCCCAAGTTCCACGGCCGACAGGCCAACGCCGCCCGCTGCGCCGAGGACAAGCATGGTGTCACCCGCCTTGATATCGCCGCGATCCTTGAGCGCATGGATGGTTGTGCCATATGTCATCAACAAGGCCGATGCCTGCGGCAGCTGGACAAAATCGGGCACACGGAACATTTTGCCGGCTGATACTATCACCTTTTCCTGCAATCCGCCATTGCCGACGCCGGCCAGAATGCGGTCGCCGATTTTCCAGCCTTCAACACCTTCGCCAAGCGCCTCGATCGTGCCGGAAATCTCGCCGCCCGGCGCAAACGGGCGGGGCGGTTTGAACTGATACATGTCACGGATAATCAGCGTATCGGGAAAATTGATTGCGCAGGCGGCAACTTTGACCAGCACTTCGCCTTTGCCCGGAACCGGCTCGGCAATGTCTTCAACGACCAGAGTTTCCGGTCCGCCGACTTCTTTCGACAATAATGCTTTCATGCAGCTATCTCCGTCCCTTTTGCAAACCACGGCATGTGTTCTGCCTGGCGCTTTTCATATTCTGTAATGGCGTCGCCGCGTTTCAGCGTCAGCCCGACCTCGTCGAGCCCCTCGGCAAGGCAGTGCTTGCGAAAGGTGTCGACGTCAAATGCGAAACGATCCTGAAACGGAGTTGTGACCGTTTGGGTTTCAAGGTCGATCGAAATCGGATCGGTCTTGGCCACTTCCATCAAGCGGTCGATCTGTTCCTGCGGCAAAGCCACGGTCAGGATGCCGTTCTTGAATGCGTTACCGGCAAAAATATCGGAAAAACTCGGCGCGATAACCGCAGTGATGCCCATATCTAGCAGAGCCCATGCGGCGTGTTCGCGGCTTGAACCACAACCGAAATTGTCGCCCGCGATCAAAATGGCCGCGCCCGTATATTCGGGATCGTCAAAAATATTGCCATCCTGCGCGCGGATGGTTTCGAATGCGCCTTGACCCAATCCCTCTCGGGTGATGGTCTTCAGCCATTCCGCCGGAATTATCACGTCTGTATCGACATTCTTCGCGCCAAACGGAATCGCGCGGCCTTCAATTGTTGTAACGGGTTCCATCAATCTGTTTCCGGTGGCTCGCCGCTGGGTATGCTGGGCTCGGGGTTCTTCTTCTCTTTGCGCTTGGAGGCATAGAGAAGCGCGGCGGCGACAGCGGCTGATCCGATGGCGGCTGCACCGATGGCAGCCTTCCCGCCGAGTGATTTGGGGAGTTTCTTGGTCATGTGTATCTCATGGTGTTTGCGGCGGCGGGTGGCAAGGGGATAGCAATTATTTCACCAACTCGCGCACATCGGTCAGCTTGCCGGTCACAGCGGCAGCAGCAGCCATCGCCGGGCTCATTAAATGTGTGCGCGCACCGGGGCCTTGGCGGCCGACGAAATTGCGGTTGCTGGTGCTGGCGCATCGCTCTCCCGGTGGAACCTTGTCCGGGTTCATACCGAGGCAGGCAGAGCAGCCCGGTTCACGCCATTCAAGACCGGCGTCGATGAAAATCTTGTCGAGCCCTTCTTCTTCGGCCTGAAGCTTTACCAGGCCGGAGCCGGGCACGATGATTGCCCATTTGACATTGTCTGCCTTCTTGCGACCGCGCAGCACTTCGGCGGCTGCGCGCAGATCTTCGATCCGGCTGTTGGTGCAGCTGCCGATAAAGATGTTCTGCACTTCGACGTCGGACATCTTCTGGCCCGGAGTAAGGCCCATGTAATCAAGGCTGTTTTGCGCCGCTTCTTGTTTCGATCGGTCGGCGAAGCTTGCGGGATCGGGCACTCGCCCGCCAATCGCGACGGTATCTTCAGGGCTGGTGCCCCAAGTGACCGTTGGTTCGATATCGGCGGCGTTGATATGGACGGTCTTGTCGAATTGCGCGCCTTCATCAGTGGCCAAAGATTTCCACCATGCCAAAGCCTTTTCCCAATCCTCGCCTTTGGGAGCGAGCGGGCGCCCTTTCAGATAAGCGAAGGTCGTCTCGTCCGGCGCGATCAAGCCGGCTCTTGCGCCAGCCTCGATCGACATATTGCACACGGTCAGGCGGCTCTCGATGCTCATTTTCTCGAACACTTCGCCGCGATATTCGATCACGTGACCGGTGCCGCCAGCGGTGCCGACGACGCCGATAATGTGCAGGATCAAATCCTTCGAGGACACGCCCGGGCCAAGCGCGCCCGACACGCGGACTTCCATGCTCTTTGACCGTTTGAGCAGCAAAGTCTGGGTGGCGAGCACATGTTCGACTTCGCTGGTGCCGATGCCGAAGGCGAGCGCTCCGACCCCGCCATGGGCTGCGGTATGCGAATCGCCGCATACTATGGTTGCGCCGGGCAAAGAAAACCCCTGCTCGGGCCCGACAACATGGACGATGCCTTGCTCGCGCGCGGTGGCGTTGATGTAGCGGATGCCGAATGCCGGTGCATTGGCTTCGAGCGCCTCGAGCTGCGCCGCGCTTTGCGGATCGGCAATCGGAATGTGCTTACCTTGCGCATCGAGCCGCGCGGTAGTGGGCAGATTGTGGTCGGGTACTGCCAGCGTCAGATCGGGGCGTCTGACTTTGCGTCCGGCAAGCCTAAGCGCTTCGAACGCCTGCGGGCTGGTGACTTCATGGACCAGATGCCGGTCGATAAAAATCAACGCGGTTCCATCGTCGCGGGTCTCCACAGTGTGGGCGTCCCAGATTTTTTCGTAAAGTGTGCGGGGATGTTTAGACATGGCAAACGCCTAGGCCGCGCATCCCCGCTGGGCAATGTAAGAAAACTTCATACCGCCCAAGGTCTAACGTCTGTAATTTCCGCGGGCCTTGCTCTGTATGTCGCTGCGATCATGGAAGTCGCCGCGCTGCTGGGAATAGCGGTTGTCGCGGTCGCGCATTTCATGTCGCAACTGGGCCTCTACCCTGCTGATTTGACGATCAAGCGCGCGCAATTCAGCCCGGTTGAGGCCGCCGCGGGCATATTGATGGTAGGTGCGGCGCAGCTGGTCGACCTTGCGGTCGAACATTGCTGCTTCGGTGCGAGAAATCTTGCGCGTAACCAGCGCCCGGTCGATCTGCCGGTCGAGCTGCGATATTTCGAGCATCGGCCCGTGGTTGAGGTTGACACTCGCGGCCGAGGCCGGTGCCGCAGCGCTCAACATGAGCGAGGCGACGAGTGCAGGGCCAAGGATAGGGGCGAGGAATTTCGCTGTTTTGGTCATCTCATCGTTCCTTCTTCATTCGCGGGTTATTCCGCAAGTTCATAAATAAGATCGATTAGATGAACGACAGAAATACAAAATTACGCTCAAGCACGCAATTTTGTATCAAAATGTCACCGCCATGTAGCGCAATGTCGCAATCGGGGGCAAAACCGTCTCTCTCGGGGTTTGTCATGGAACAGTAAGGAATGGCATGCTAACTTACACTCATGTCAGCAAAGCCCTATTCCTTTCCGATCAAAATCTTGCCCAGCGATATCGACTTCATGGGTCATGTGAACAACGCCCGCTATCTCGGCTGGGTGCAGGATGCGGTGCTGTCTCACTGGCGCAACATTGCCCCGGCGGATGCGGTCGCGAGCCGTGCATGGGTCGCGCTCAAGCACGAGATAACCTACCGGAAACCGGCCTTTCTCGAAGATAGTGATGTGTTCGCCAGCACTGTGCTTGAAAGCATCAAGGGCGCACGGGCGTTCTACAACACTGTGATCCAGCGCGGCGAGGATGTGCTCGCGGAAATCCAGTCGAGCTGGTGCTGTATCGACGCCGAAACCCTTCGTCCCGCGCGGATTGGCGAGGAAGTGGCGAAGTTCTTCTTTCCTCGCGTGGAATAGACTATAGCGGCCCCGGCCATGGATATACTCGCCCCCCTTCTGATCGTTCTCGCCAGTATCGCGGTGATGGAATGGGTGGCGTGGGCGAGCCATAAATATATTATGCACGGATGGGGTTGGGGCTGGCACCGGGACCATCACGAACCCCACAATAACGCGCTGGAGAAAAACGACCTCTACGCCATAGTCGGTGCTTTGATGAGCATTTCGATGTTTGCGCTCGGCAGTCCGCTAGTGATGGGAACCGGTGCATGGTGGCCTGCCACGTGGATTGGCCTTGGCATCATGGGCTACGGCGTTATCTACACGCTGGTGCACGACGGTTTGGTTCATCAGCGTTATTTCAAATTCGTGCCCAAGCGCGGCTATGCCAAGCGGTTGGTGCAAGCGCATAAATTGCACCACGCGACAATAGGCAAAGAGGGCGGGGTCAGCTTCGGGTTTGTGCTGGCGCGTGATCCCGCGAAATTGAAGGCGGAATTAAAGGCGCAGCGCGAGGCTGGAATCGCGGTAGTGCGCGATAGCGCGGGCGCTTAATCACTCATTGCGCGTTGCGATCCAGCCGCCGCTCAACACCAGTACTGCAATCGAAATATAGACATAGGGCGCCCCAAGCGTGAACCAGGTGACCACTGCGCCGGTTGCCATGGCCCCGATGGCCATGATCTTTGACCGCCGCGAGATCGCGCGCCGTTCGCGCCAATCGCGCAAATGCCCGCCCCATTGGGGATGGTTGAGCAGCCGCTGCTCCCATTCAGGATTGCTGCGGGCAAAGCAGAATGCGGCGAGCAGCAGAAACGGGACGGTCGGCATGATCGGCAGCGCCGCCCCGATTGCCCCGAGCGCAACCGCAATTATGCCGCCAGCAAGATAGAGCGGGCGCATATCAGGCGGCGGCGATACGCGCCGCGTGTTCCTGAACCAGCGCGATCATATTGGGGATGCCTTGGGTGCGGTTGGAACTGAGCTGGTTGCCCAGATCAAACGGTGCGAGCGCTGCCTTCACATCCATTGCCGCGACTTCTGGAGCCGGGCGGTCTTGTACCGCGGCAATCACCAGCGCGACAATCCCTTTGGTAATCGCGGCATTGCTGTCTGCCAGAAAGTGCAATTTTTCGTTAGTATCGGTCGGATAAACCCACACGCTGGCGGAACATCCGCGCACCAATGTCGCATCGGTCTTCAGCGCAGCGGGCATCTCCTCAAGCTCACGGCCGAGTTCGATTAAAAGCCGGTAGCGTTCGTCGCCTTCGAGGAAGTCATATTCTTCGCTTATGTCTTCGAGTGTTCGCATGATTGCCAGTTAGGGAGATGCGGCCCACTGTTCAACACAGGCGGTACTTAGAAATTGGTGCAAAAGCTGAATGTTGGTTCCATAGCCTCAGTAAGAACCAAGGTGCTATCCGACGTTTTGAATTCACCGACCAGTGTGTAGTCCTGATATTCATCGCGTCTGAATTTCGCCCGGCCGAATATGCCCTGGACGCCGATCCGGTGAATTGACATATCATACACATCACCGGTCACGATTGTGTCGCTGGCAGCGGGATAGATTGTGTAAACGCTGGGATCACATTTGCTCGATCCAAAATCGGCGCTTGAATTACCGAAGAAATTCAATTTCAAACGGTATTGATACGGCATGCCATATTCGCCTCGGCCTTCGGTTCGGATATCGTCTTGCAAGCCTGAATTGAATAATTCGATATTTTGAGCGCGGATCAAAGCAATTGGGCGTTTGGCGGCGGCATCAGCGGGTAAATTCGGGCATTGGCGCGGCGTAGTGCTGCGCTCATTCTTGCGCGGCTCACAGATCAGGTTGAGCACAAAGATTGCTTCATTCTTGAGATTGGAAATTTCGTTCTGCACAAATGCGGCACCATAGGCATCGGTCAGTGATTTTTCGACGCTGGCCCTGACCGGTTCGACCATCGTGACTGTTGTGCTGTCGATCCTCAGTAAATTTTGCCCCCAACCGGGCGATCCCACCAGCTGGGCCATCAGCGCAGACCGGGTAAGCCAACGCCAGTAAATCAGTCCCGATTCGCTGCGGGCTTGCTTATCAGCGGGGCCATTGCAGGGCCCGGCTTCGGTTGAGGCGTTCTTTATCGCGTCGGCTGCGGACTTGTCGTCCAGCGCTGCAATGTCGATCCACGTCATCCGTTCTCGATACATGGCAGCATCTATTGTCGCAGCACCCCAGCGGCAATCCTTGGCCTGCGTATAATAGCGCGAATAGCTGTCGTTGACGAGTTTGGCCTGTTCAAGCGCGTTAGTGGGCAAGGTTTCAGCATACGCCGCAATGTTCAAAGTCGTGCAGGTCAATGCGGTAATCGCGGCAATTGCGGCAAATTTTCGCAAGCGGAATCTCCTTGAGCAGACCGACGACAAGGAGATTTCCCCAAGGGACTGCTGCTGTCAAGTGACGATTCCTGTTACAAATCCACCCCGCTGGCGATGGCTTCCAGCTTGCGGATGCGTTCCTTCAAGTCAGCGATTTCAATTCGCGCCGCACCAACGGGCGATCCGCCTTCATAATCTTGCTCCGCGAAGGCGCGCGGCGTGGTGCGCCGGTCTAGCTCTTGTTCTTTGAGCGCGAGCCAACCCTGCCAGCCGCGCAGGGTAATCAGCGCGACGGCGATAGTGGCGATAATTATGGCGCCCGACATGATGATCTGTTCGTTCATTTCACAAATCCTCCCGCAATGCTCCCGCGCATTGCCACGGTTATCTGTCCCTGAGTTTTTCGATTTCGTCCGAAATCGACTGTATTTCCCGCTGTTGCGGTGAATTGGCATCGGTCGCGATCCGCTCGAGCACCTTGATCCGTTCACGCAGATCCTCGATCTCGCGCTTATCCAAATTATCGGTCCGCGCGATATATTGCTCATTGCCCTGCTTGTCGGCGATGATCCCGGCATGCGCGCGGTAGCGGGCCTGTAAGACTTTGCCGATCATGCCGATGGCGATGATGATCACAACTGCGGTTGGCCAATTCATTGCATTTTATCCTTGTCCAGATCGCCGACACGCAGGCGTTCAATCTCGTTGCCGACCTGATATGCGCTGTCGGTGACGATCCGCTCGACATTGGCGAGACGGTCTTTCATCGACCCCAGTTCGGCACGCAATTGGGCGTTTTCCTGCGTCAGCAAAGTTACCCGTTCGGCGGTCTGGCCGTCGGTCGAAGGCTTGAGCGATTGGCCCCACATTCCTTCGATCGGATAGCCGTTTTTGATCTTCAGCCGTGTGTTGTGGACCGAGGCGATGATGCCGCCCGCGCCAAGCACAAAGGCGCCTGCGATTATGCCGCCAAGATACGGTATGAAATCGACAAATTCCATTATGCGGATTCCTTCTTTGGCAGATCGAGCGGCACACCGTTGTCGGCGGGACGGGCATCGGGAAGATTGCGCAGCGCCTCGATTTCCTCATTCAGGCGGTAGCCCTTGTCGGTCACGATGCGTTCGAGCGTTTCCATGCGTTTGCCTTGGTTTTCGAGTAAAGTGACGAGTTTGGCGTTTTCCTCACGAAGTTCCTTCACTTCACTGCTTTTGCTGCCAGTCGGTTTGGTCTTGCCGCCCCATTCGTCCTCAAGCTCATAACCGTGTTTGGCACGGATCCAATTGTTGACGATCCAACCGATCGTGCTGATCGCGATGATGGCGATGACGAAGTCAGGTCCGCCCCAATCCATTATGCGCGCTCCCTGCTGGAGATATGAAGCGGGGTGCCCGCGTCACGGCTTTCAACTTCGCGCTGGTCGCGCAGTGCCTCGATCTGGGTCGCGATGTCATAGCCGCGGTCGGTAACGATGCGTTCAAGCACGCGGACGCGGTCTTCGAGCGCGGTCACCTGGCTGGAATATTGTGCGGCCTTTTCAGCCGTCGCGGCAGCGGTGGTGCCGATTTGCATTTCGGCGACTCTTTGCTGATGTTTGGTCCAGATCGCGACCATCGGGATCATGCAGCCCATGATTATCGCGATAATGGGTATAAGTTCGCCCATGATAATTTCCCCTCAAAATTCGGTGTTAGCGCAGCCGTTCAATCTCGGCGCTAAGGCGCGGATTGCTGGTTACGTAATAGGTTTCGACATCGGCCAAGCGGCGATCAATATCGCGCATCTGGCTGCGGATTTGCCGCGCGGTGCGCTGCGGGCTTTGCCGCACGCCTTGCCAATATTTCTGTTCTTGCTGGTCGACATAGAGATGCGGCGGCTTCTTGTTCAGCAAGATTCCCGCTACGAAATAGGCTGGAATCGCAATGCCGGTGCTGAAGGCTAGGATGAGTGCGCCCAGCCGAACCCACAGGGCATTGACCCCGGTGTAGTCGGCAATGCCCGAGCAAACACCCATCAGTTTCGCATTCTGTTTATCGCGGTAGAGTGTGGTGCGTTCGCTGGTCATTACTGGGCTCCCTTTTTCTCGGCGATCAAGCGGTCAAGCTCGCGCAGTTTCTGGTTGTCGACATCCAGGTCGTGCATCAGTCTGGCGGGCTTATACTCAGGGTTATCGCTCGCCACGAGGCGTTCGACCGTGTCCATCCGGTCGTCGAGACGCTTGGCGAGGTGGTATAGTTCGTCGAGCAGCTGCTCGTCATCATTGGTGATGGTGCCAGCGGTTTTCCACTTGGTCATATAGTGGAGGATCAGCCACGGCAGGCCGATGAAAATGGCGGGAACGATGATGATTGTCTCATCCATGGTTTAGTCCTTCTTTTCTTCGCCAGCGGCTTTGAGCGCGGCCTTCATTGCTTCCAATTCCTCATCGACCTTGTCCGCACCGGCCAGCGCATTGATCTCGTCCGAGAGCGACGGCTTTTGCGTGCCGTCTGACAGAGACAGCGCCTCGGCGCGGCCTTCGGCATAATCGACGCGGCGTTCGAGCTGGTCGAAGCGCGACAGCGCCTCGTCCACCCGCTCGTTCGACATCAGCGTGCGC
>JBATLU010000290.1:0-5546 GCA_049289475.1 Pontixanthobacter sp.
CATTGCAGTGCTTAGCTCATTTGCCTCGATCAAAGTTGGAACGCCGGACCGCGAAGCTGCTGTTGCTTCTGCGCTGAAAGGCGCATTGGGGGAATATATTCCCGACGATCAAATGATGGATAAGAACCCAGCACTTGGGTTCGTTGTAATGTGCGTCGAAAGCAAACAGCCCTTCGACGTAAAGCGTATGGCTGCACATTTATCAGATACAATAGTTCGGCCTATTCCTGTTTCCGACTGCACGAGTAAGACGGTCGAAGGGGACTTCGGCATGTTCGCTGCACTAACTACCTTTTATGACAAAAGCGGCGATGAAGCTGGGCACTTTGAAATCGCCAAAGTGGTCTGTGATAATTCGAGTGAGTGCGTGGTAGATATCGACTGGCATGGAGCCGGACAGCGCTACTTTATGAGGCGAACCGGACCCGTTTGGAAAGTCGTTAGCCAGCGAAACCGTTGGGTCGTGTAGGTGGTTATATGACGAAGTTTACTGACACCACCGAAGCAGACGCGGTCAACGAATTGATGCGCCCTGCAAAGGCGATCGTGCGGATACTTAGCGACCCGAGGGCTACAAACGAAGCGAGAGCGCAGGCGAACTGGTTGCTACAGGGGGCTTGAACCGCCGGGCCTATCCCCACGAGATGTGATTATTCCGGCTTCGCATCGGCAATCAGATCATGAATGAACTTCAGCTTTTCCTTGATGCGGGTTGATAGGACGAAGGGATAGAAATCCCTGTTTCCGATCGACCTGTTCATAGCGTTCATCGCCACGGTCACCGGCACCCAATGACTGGTCAGAGTATCAAAATCAGTGACATGATAGGGATCGGCCAGTTGCACCAGATGCGGCGCGTCCGGCTCCAATGGCTGCGGATTCAGGCCATAGGCGAACGCGGTTTCCAGACCACCGACCATATGGAAATAATGCGCCCAGGTTTCGGCAAAATCCTCCCATGGATGGGCGGTGGCATAGGTGCTGACGAAGGATTGGCGCCAATCATCGGCCGGGCCGTTCGCATAGTAGGTCGCTAGGGAATCGGCATAATCCTGCCGCTCATCGCCGAACAACGCGCGGAAACTGTCTATCATGCCGTCCGTATCGACCAGCTGGTCCCAGTAATAATGCCCGACTTCATGGCGGAAATGGCCGATCAGAGTCCGGTAGGGTTCGCCCATTGCAACCCGGTTTTTCTCGCGGATTGCGTCGTCCGCTTCGGCAATATTGATGGTGATCAGGCCGTCGTCATGCCCGGTCATGATCCGCTTCTTGATGCCATCAGGGCCAATATGATCGCCGAGTAATTCAAAACGCAGCGAGCCGACGGAATCGTCAAATTCTGTCGCTAGCGGCAATTGGAATTTGAGGATTGCGTAGAACAACCGGCGTTTGGCGCGTTCGAGGCGGCTCCAATATTGTCGTTTGGTATCATCAGAGATATTCGGGATTTCGGTGGTGTGCAGGCAGCTGCGGCATAGGCCATGCGGATCGGTGTTAGGGGCGATCCAATTGCAACCTATCAGTGTGCGATTCTTGCAAAGAGAATAGCCGGGCAGGCCGCTATCCGACTTGGCATCGCCCGATGGCACGACGAGCAACCGGTCGTCTCCGCCCCAATAGGCCAGATGGGAAGCGCATTTTACACATTGGTTGCTGCCGAAATGGACCTGATTGCCGCAATGCGGGCATGAAAATCTGCGCAAGACAATGGCTATCTAAAACAGCAGTGCCGGTCGATTCCGGCCTGCATGGCAATTGAACGTAGGATTGTGGTGAACAGGCGAACCAGCGGAGCGCACATCCTCGCCGATAGGTAGAACGGATGTACCCGTACAGCTGCTTACAAACGATAGCCAGCGGCAAAGCCTCGACCAAGCTGTTTGTGCAAATAAGTGAGTGTGGAGGTGACAGGCAGGGGTGACAGGCGGGGGTAATGCAGATTATCGCGAAATCTATGGTTGAAAGAGTTTCCGAAGCCGAAGCCGCAAATGAGCTGATGCGCCTTGCGCGTCAGATTGCGCATCATGACGATCTGTATCACGCCAAGGATGCGCCGGAGATTTCTGACGCTGAATATGACGCTTTGCTGCGCCGCAATCGTGAGCTGGAGGAGGCGTTTCCGCATCTGGTGCGTGATGACTCCCCGAGCAAGAAAGTCGGCCATGCGGTCGCTGCATCGCCGCTCAGCAAGGTGGCGCATGAGGTCCGGATGATGAGCCTCGACAATGCGTTTTCGGATGAGGAACTGGCGGAGTTTGTTGCGCGGGTGCGGCGCTTTCTGGCGCTATCCGAAGGCGAACGGATTGCCTTTACCGCCGAAGACAAGATTGACGGGCTGTCCTGCTCGCTGCGCTATGAAAACGGCGTGCTGGTGCGCGCGGCAACACGCGGCGACGGGCAGGTGGGTGAGGATGTGACAGCCAATGTCGCATATATAGCGGACATCCCGCAAAGCCTGCCCAATGATGCGCCCGACGTGTTTGAAATTCGCGGCGAGGTTTATATGTCTCGCGCCGATTTTGCTGCACTCAATGCTGCGCAGCAAAAGGCGGATGGAAAGCTCTTCGCCAACCCGCGCAATGCCGCCGCCGGTTCGCTGCGGCAGAAGGATGCGAGCGTGACCGCCAATCGCCCGCTCAAATTCTGGGCGCATGGCTGGGGCGCGGCAAGCGATGTTCCGGCGCAAACGCAATGCGGGATGATGCAGCAAATTGCCGAATGGGGTGTGCCAGTATCGCCGGCCTTGCTGCGGTGCAATTCATTGGAGGAGATGATCGCGCATTACCGCCAGATTGCCGAATCGCGCGCAGGTCTGCCCTATGAAATTGACGGGGTGGTGTTCAAGGTGGACCGACTGGATTGGCAGGCGCGGCTGGGCTTTGTGACCAAATTTCCGCGCTGGGCGATCGCGCGCAAATTCCCGGCGGAACAGGCCGAGACGACGCTGGAGAGCATCGATATTCAGGTCGGGCGCACGGGCAAATTGACGCCCGTCGGCAGGCTCGCACCGGTGCTGGTCGGCGGGGTTACGGTGACCAATGTCACGCTGCACAACCGCGATGAAATTGCGCGTTTGGGTGTGCGCCCGGGTGACCGGGTGCAGGTCCAGCGCGCCGGCGATGTGATTCCGCAAGTGGTCGAAAATCTGACCCGCGACGTACCGCGCGATTCTTACGACTTCCCCGACGAATGTCCCGAATGCGGCAGCGAGGCTGTTGCGGAGGAAGGCGAGGTCGATGTGCGCTGCACCGGCGGGCTGATCTGTCCGGCGCAGCGAACCGAGCGGCTGAAGCATTTCGTCAGCCGCGCGGCGATGGATATGGACGGGCTGGGCGAGAAAACCATCGACCAGTTTTTCTCGCTCGGCTGGCTCGAAAGCCCGGCTGATATTTTCCGGTTGAAGGACCGCAAGGACGACATTCTCGCGCTCGACGGGTGGCAGGACAAGTCTGTGGAAAAACTGTTGGTGAGTATCGAGGCGAAACGCGCGCCCGATGCCGCGCGGCTGCTGTTCGGGTTGGGTATCCGCCACGTCGGTGCGGTATCGGCGCGTGATTTGATGAAAGGCTTGGGCGATATTGGCCAATTGCCGTTGAAGGCGGCGGAATTTGATCAATATCGAATATTGAACCCCCGGGGAGGGGACGAGAAAGAAAGCCCGTTTAACAGCCGAATGACAGAGGCGGTGAAGCGGATATTCGAACTTCCATCTGACGGCATCGGGATTGCGGTTGCAAATTCCTTGGTCGATTTCTTCCACGAACCGCACAATGTCGCTGTGTGGGAGGACTTGCTGAGTGAAGTCAGCCCACCGCGCTACATTGTCGAAACGCTCGACTCCCCCGTCGCAGGCAAAACCGTGGTCTTCACCGGAAAGCTCGAAACCATGAGCCGCGACGAGGCAAAGGCGCAGGCCGAACGGCTCGGCGCAAAGGCTTCCGGCTCGGTCAGCGCGAAGACCGATTTGCTGGTTGCCGGGCCTGGCGCGGGCAGCAAGCTGAAGAAAGCAGCCGAGCTTGGTATCGAAGTGATCGATGAAGCAGGCTGGGCAGCGATTGTCGCGGCGGCAGGTTAGGGAGAATTGGGCGAATGGCAGGCTATCTCAAAAATCTGATGCGCGATCTGGAAAGTCCGCGTGAAGTTCGGCGGTTTGGCAGTGGGTGGTTTGCCGGTTTCTTTGCGATATTGCTGGCGATTGCGGGTCTGTTGATGGTGGTCGCGCTGCGTTTTCCGAGCTGGTTTGCAACGCCTGAGCTCGAAGTGGTCAAGGGCTGGGAGGGCTTTCGCGGGGTGGTGCATCTGACGCTGCTGGCGAGTTACGGCCTGTCGATTTTGAGCCTGCTGTTGCGCCCGCGTAAAGTGATCGGGATGTCCGCGCTGCTGATTGGTCTGGGCGCAGCATTGCTCGGCGGGGCCAATGTCCAGCCGGAGGAGACGCATAATTGGGGTGTGTTCTTCGGGCTCGATTTCTTCATCGTCAATTTGCTGCTGACCGGGTTTATGTTCGCCCCGCTTGAGCGGATTTTCCCCAAACGACGCGAGCAGCGGCTTTTCCGCAATGAATGGCGCGAGGATCTGTTTTACTTCCTCGTCAGCACCATGTTTGTGCAATTGCTCAGCTTTCTGGCGCTGGCCCCGTCCACGGTGATCAACGCCAGCACGAGCAGTTGGGACGCATTCCGCGCCGGGATCGCTTCGCTGCCATGGCTGGTGCAATTCGCGATCGTGCTGGTCGCATCGGACATGGTGCAATATTGGTTCCACCGGACCTTCCACCGCGTGCCGTTCCTGTGGGGCTTCCATGCGATCCACCACAGCGCGACATCGATGGACTGGCTGGCCGGTTCGCGGATGCACTTCGTCGAGATTATCCTGCTGCGCGCGGTGACCTCGCTGCCGCTGTTCACGCTCGGCTTCGCGCCTTCGGTGATGCAAGCCTATATCGGTTTCGTCTATGTCTGGTCCTCGCTGCTCCACGCCAATGTGAAGGGCGATTTTGACCGTCTGGGACACTGGATTGCGCTTCCGCGTTTCCACCACTGGCATCACGGGCTTGAGCGTGAGGCGTTTGATGTGAATTTTGCGATCCATTTCCCGTGGATCGACAAATTGTTCGGCACCTTCCATCTGCCCGAAAAACGCTGGCCCGAAAATTACGGCATCCCCGAAAATGTGCCGCGCAAATATGTCGGCCAGTTCCTCTATCCGTGGAAGCGGACGGGCGAGAAGACCGACTGATGCTGGCAGAACTCCACCCGCAGGCGCTGCGCATCGCCGCTTTGTTGCGAGCGCGCGGAGAAAAAATTGCGGTGGCCGATGGCGCCACTGGTGGGCTGATATCGGCGGCGCTGCTGACGGTGCCCGGCGCGCTTGATTTCTTTGTCGGCGGCGGGGTGGTCTATTCCTTCAGAGCGCGCGACGTGCTGTTTGCCCAGCCGCGCGATGTCTATGCCGGAATGCGCGGCGCGAGCGAGGACTATGCACTGCTGCAAGCGCGGTCGATCCGCGAGAATTTCCGCGCCGATTGGGGCATTGCCGAAAGC
>JBATLU010000291.1:0-1525 GCA_049289475.1 Pontixanthobacter sp.
CCCGTCTTCTCGTCCTCTCGTCTTCCCGCCTTCTCTAGATATGGCCACTGTCGCTGCCAGTCCGACCTACACCACGAGCGAGACGCAGTCCCGCTCGCGGCTGATGAGTTGGCTCACGACCACCGACCACAAGGTGATCGGGACGCTGTACCTCCACACGTCGTTGTTCTTCTTCGTGCTCGGCGGAGTCGAGGCGCTCCTGATCCGCTGGCAGTTGATGCGCCCGAATGGCACGGTGCTGACGGCGGATCAGTACAACCAGCTGTTCACGATGCACGGCACCACGATGGTCTTCCTCGCGGTGATGCCGTTGTCGGCGGCGTTCTTCAACTATCTCATTCCCCTGCAGATCGGGGCGCGTGACGTCGCCTTCCCGCGACTGAACGCCTTCAGTTATTGGGTCTTCCTGCTGGGCGGCATCTTCATCACGCTGCCAATCTTCGTCTGGGCAGCGCCCGACGGTGGCTGGTTCGGCTACGCCCCGCTCTCCGGCCGCACGTACTCGCCGGGGCCGAACATGGACTTCTGGGTCCTCGGCCTGCAGATCCTCGGGATTTCGTCGCTGGCGGCAAGCTTCAACTTCGCCACGACGGTCATCAACATGCGTGCGCCGGGGATGAACCTGATGCGCATGCCGATGTTCACGTGGATGTCGTTTGTCACCCAGTTCCTGATCATCCTCGCCTTCCCGGTCATCACGGTCGCCCTCGTCTTCCTGCAGTTCGACCGCTTCTTCGGGACGACGTTCTACCAGATCTCGGCCGGCGCCGACCCGTTGCTGTGGCAGCACCTGTTCTGGATCTTCGGGCACCCGGAGGTCTACATCCTGATCCTCCCGGCCTTCGGACTGTTCAGCGAGGTCCTGCCGACCAACTCCAAGAAGCCGCTGTTCGGCTACCCGGTGATGGCGTACTCCGGAATCCTGATCGGCTTCCTCGGCTTCGGCGTCTGGGCGCACCACATGTTCTCGACCGGGCTGGGCCCGATCGCCGACACCGTCTTTGGTCTCACGACCATGCTCATCGCGATCCCGACCGGCGTGAAGATCTTCAACTGGATCTTCACGATGTGGGGAGGCTCGATCCGCTTCACCGCCGCGATGAAGTTCGCCATCGCCCTGATCGCGATGTTCACGATCGGCGGCATCTCGGGGATCACGCACTCGTCGCCCCCGTCCGACCTGCAGCAGACCGACACCTACTACATCGTCGCCCACTTCCACTATGTGCTGTTCGGTGGCGCGATCATGGGGATCTTCGCGGGGATCTACCACTATTTCCCCAAGATGTACGGCCGAATGATGGACGAGCGGCTGGGAACCTGGCATTTCTGGCTCAACCTGATTGCCATGAACCTGACGTTCTTCCCCATGCACTTCTCGGGGATGCTCGGCATGCCGCGACGCATCTATACGTATGACGCCGGGCAGGGCTGGGAGTTGTTCAACATGATGTCGTCCATCGGCGCGTTCCTGCTGGCGCCGGCGACCCTCATCTTCATCTACAACTTCTTCCGCTCCAAGAAG
>JBATLU010000292.1:0-23502 GCA_049289475.1 Pontixanthobacter sp.
CTTTTGTTTAGTCCCGAGCGAATTGCCCTATTTAGGTGACAACACCATCAGCATCTGACGGCCTTCCAGCCGTGGGAATGCTTCGACCTTGGCGTTTTCAGCGGTATCATCCTGAACCCGCTTGAGAAGATCCATACCAAGGTTTTGGTGCGCCATCTCACGGCCGCGGAACCGCAGCGTGATTTTGACCTTGTCGCCATTGTCGATGAATTTGTGCACATTGCGCATCTTCACGTCATAATCATGCGTGTCGATGTTGGGCCGCATCTTAATCTCTTTGATTTCCTGCGTCTTCTGGCTCTTGCGAGCTAGGTTGGCTTTTTTCTGCGCTTCGAAGCGATATTTGCCAACATCGAGGAATTTGCACACGGGCGGGTCTGCATTGGGCGAGACTTCGACCAGGTTCAGGCCAACGCCTGCCGCCTGTTCGATTGCTTCATTCGTGTACATGACACCGATATTTTCGCCGTTTTCGTCAATGACGCGGACTTTATCGGACTGGATATATTCATCAAAGCGCGGGCCGCTCTTGGTGGGCGGCGTATTCATGCGCCGGGGTGGACGGGCTATGGGGCTTTCTCCTGAAATTGCCTTATGTTTATGCGGCCTACTTAGTGACGAATTCTCGCAAACGCTAGTGGCGTAGTGGAGCGGGCGCGGAAAAAGCGCACAGTGTGTATTCGGGGTTACGCTGCCTTGCGCCAGAGCGGAAATTGCACCAGCTTTCCGCCAGCAGGCAGCACGGCATCGATCCGCTCGGCAGGCTGCATCGCGCCGAGAATGGCGGGGTCCTCCGCATCCATCCCGCCGGTGAATGCGCCGAATGCAGGCAGGATCATCCGTCCGCCGTTGATACCGGCACCGATCACTGCGCAGGGGCGCCTGATACGGCGTTTACGGATGGTGACAGTCAGCTTCGGGTGGAAATGGCCAGAAAATTCGGGCCGCGTTTCACCCGGTTTGGCTTGATGACGCAGCACCATACCGGCCACCTCCAGCTCTTCCGCAATGGCGCCGCCGGTGCGCGCTTCCATATCGGGGTCATGGTTTCCGGTAATCCAAATCCAGTCGACCGCGCGGGTGAGCGCCGCGAGCATACCGGCTGCGTGCGGCTCCAGCCTTTTGCTGCCATCGCTGTCGTGGAAATTATCGCCGAGCGTAAAAACGCGCCGCGCGCCGGCCTCGCGAATCGCCAAAGCGACCCGTTCCAGCGTCTCGCGGCTATCGTAGGGCGGCAGCATCTGGCCGTGCTTGGCAAAAAAGCTTGCTTTCTCGAGATGGAGATCGGCCACCAGCAGCGCAGATTCCTGAGGCCAATAGAGCGCGCCCGACCGGGTCAGCGCAAATTCCTGATTGGCGAACGAAAGTGGAACCATGCGTTGCACTTGCAGCAGCGGGGGGATGATGGCAAGCCGCTTTCATGACAGATTTTTCACCCCACACCGCCCGCGCCAAAGAATGGTTCGAAACGCTTCGCACCAACATATGTGATGAATTTGAAGCCATCGAACGCGAGGCAGGCAGCGATGCCGCTTTCACATTCACCCCTTGGCAGCGCGAGGAAGAGGGCAATGACAATCCCGGCGGCGGTGTGCAGGGGCTGATGAAGGGCAAAGTGTTCGAGAAAGTCGGGGTCAATGTTTCGACCGTGCGCGGCAATTTCGCGCCTGAGTTTGCTAGCACGATCAACGGGGCCAGCGCGGACAATCCCGGCTTTTCGGCGACGGGTATCAGTCTGGTCGCGCATATGGCCAATCCGCATGTCCCCGCGGTGCATATGAACACGCGCTTCCTGACCACAGGCAAGGCATGGTTCGGCGGAGGTGCGGATTTGAATCCGCCGCTGCCCAATGACGATGACACGGCCGATTTCCACGCTGCCTTCCGTGCGGCTTGCGCGGGGCATAACCCGACCTATTACGACAGGTTCAAGAAATGGGCGGATGAGTATTTCTACATCCCCCACCGCCAGTGCCACCGCGGCGTTGGCGGGATTTTCTATGACCATCTGGAAGTCACTGATGATGCCGCATTCGATCGCAATTTCGCCTTCACCCGCGATGTTGGCCAGACTTTCCTCGACATCTTCCCGAAGCTGGTCCGCCGCCGGATGGGAGCGGAATTTTCGGATGCGGACAAGAAACAGCAACTCGAATGGCGCGGACGCTATGCCGAGTTTAACCTCGTTTATGACCGGGGGACTTTGTTCGGCCTCAAGACCGGCGGTAATATCGACGCGATTCTGATGAGCTTGCCGCCTGAGGCTGTGTGGACGTGAGCCTCAGCGCTTCGCCCAGCCTCCACTACCTCGGCAATTACACCCGCAAAATTCCCGTCAATCTTAACCGGATGATCGAGAATGCTTACGACTGGGAGCATCTTCCGTTTGTCCATCCATCGTCTTTTGTGTCGATTGAATTGGTCGATCAGGGAGAATGGGGCTGGCGATGCAAAACAACTTTACCGCCTGCCGCTGGCGGCGGAAAACAGCTCGTTGAATTGCTGGTTGATCGCCCCAACCATTATTGGGCAACAACCGTGCTTTCCGGCACGGGTGAGGGTGTGCAAATCCACACTCAGGCCAGAGCAAAGAGTGAACGCGAGATTGTGGTCGATGTACGATTTTATTTGCCGCAGGCGCCCCAAACCGATGATCAAGCCGCTATCATCTTTGGCTATTTGAAGGCGCAATATACGACATTGTACGACGAAGATGCCGCGCTGATGTCTGCGCGCCAGGCCGCGTTGGACTTGCGCAATGCTGGCAGAAACTTTGCGCCCCGCTCGCTCGACCTTGGCCCGGAGGCGGCGCTTGACCGCGACGCGACGCATGCAGTTGGCTTGGAATCTGGCCAGTTTGTAGTCCGACATCACGAAGGTCAATGGATCGCGCATGCGGCAATGTGTCCGCATATGCTCGGACCATTGGGCGAGGCATTTATTGACCCGCATGGCATTATTACTTGCCCTTGGCATGGGTACCGCTTCTCGATTGAAAGCGGCGATGAACAGCAGAGCCGATGCGGAGCGCTGTCCAAAGCTCCGCGATTGCAGATCGTCGAAGGGCACTTGTTCATCGGCGATTGATGCGCCATCGGGCAGAGCATAGAAAATCAGTCTACCGGAGCCTTTTCATGCGCATTCTTGCTGCTTCTGCCCTTTTACTTCTCAGCGCCTGCAATGTGACGGGTGATGCTGCGGGTGACGCGCCCAAGGTTGCCCCCATCCTGACCAGCGAAGACGCAAAGGACCCGCAGAGCTTTGCCCAGCCCGAACTGGCGCGGGTGACCAATGTCGATCTCGATCTTGATCTCGATTTCAAAAATCAATCGGTGTCAGGCACTGCGATGCTCGATATTATCGCCGATCAGGGCGTCGATACGGTGGTGCTCGATGATAATGGGTTGATTATCGAATCGGTGACCGATGGCGAGGGCAAACCGCTCGATTACAAAGTCGGTGAAGCGCAAGGCGTAACCAAGGACGGGAACGGCGAAGACAAGGGGGCGCCGCTGACGATCACCATGGGTGATGCGCGCGAGATTACCATCGCCTATTCCGCCAAGGATGCCGGCGCGCTGCAATGGCTGACGCCCGAACAGACAGCAGGCAAGACGCATCCCTATATGTTTAGTCAGGGTCAGGCGACGCTCAACCGGACATGGATACCGACGCAGGACAGCCCCGGCATCCGCCAGACCTGGTCCGCCCGGATTACTGCGCCCAAGGAATTGACAGTGGTTATGTCAGGCCTTTCGGCGGGTGATCCCGAAGTGCTTGATGATGGCCGCCGCGCATTCAGCTACAGTATGGACAAGCCGGTCGCGCCCTATCTGATCGCGATTGCGGTAGGCGACATTGTGTTTAAGGAACTTGGCCCGCGCACCGGCGTGTGGACAGAACCCGCTATGATTGATGCTGCCGCGGCCGAATTGGCTGATACAGAAGCAATGGTCGAGGCTGCCGAGGGGCTTTACGGCCCCTATCGGTGGGGCCGCTATGACATGATCGTGCTGCCGCCATCATTTCCCTATGGCGGGATGGAAAACCCCACGCTGACATTCCTGACCCCGACCTTCATCGCAGGCGACAAGAGCCTGACCGGTCTGGTCGCGCACGAGCTGGCGCATAGCTGGTCGGGCAATCTGGTGACCAATGCCAATTGGACCGACAGCTGGCTCAATGAAGGTGTCACCTCCTATTTCGAGAACCGGATTGTCGAGGAAATTTACGGCAAGAAACGCGCGCAGCAGGAAGTTGCGCTGGACTTTGCCGCGATTGAGGAAACGCTGACCGAAGTCGGCAATGACGCGCCCGGAACCGCGCTGCATCAGCCAATCGGCACCGAAAGCGCGGGCAGCTCCATCGTCTATAATAAGGGCGCGGCTTTCCTGCGGACTATCGAACAGATTGTCGGGCGCGGCAAATTCGACGCATGGCTAAAGCAGTGGTTTGACAATCACGCCTTCCAACCGGCGACTTCGGCGATGTTCCTCGCCGATCTCAACGAAAATCTCGTAAAAGGCGATGCCGATCTGGCCAAGAAACTAAAGCTGGAGGAATGGATTTACAGCCCCGGATTGCCGGACAATGTCGCCAAGCCCGATCCGGCGGCCTTTGCCGAAGTCGATGCTGCGGCGAAAGCCTTCACCGACAGCCGCAAGCTTGACGATGCAGCGTGGAGCAAATGGGCCTCCGCCGAGCGCCAGCGTTTCCTGACCAAGTTGCCGCCCAAGCTGAACACCGCTGAACTGGCTGGTTTGGACGAAGCGCTGAAACTTTCGGCCAATACCAACAATGAAGAATTGTTCCTGTGGTTGGAACTGGCAATGCAAAATCGTTACGAAGCGGCGGTGCCGACGACCGAGCAATTCCTCTCCCAAGTCGGACGGACCAAATTTGTAGCGCCGATTTATAAGGTGCTGACCGAACAGGGTGCCTGGGGACAGGCGATTGCCAAACGCGCCTATACCAAAAACCGCGCTGGCTATCACTCGGTGACGCAGGGCCGGGTGGACGAGTTGGTCAAACTGAAGGGGTAAACGCAGCGCAAACAAGTTTTGCGTTGCATCCTTCGTAAATCGCCCCACTATTGGCGCAATGCTGCGCCAGTACGAACTTGTAGAGCGGGTCCTTGCTTACGACCCTGACGCCGACGAGGCGCTGCTTAACCGCGCCTATGTCTATACGGTGCAGAAACATGGCAGCCAGAAACGCGCCAGCGGGGACCCATACTTCAGCCATCCGGTAGAGGTGGCCGGCCTGATGACCGATCTGCAACTCGATCAGGCAACGATCATGACCGCGCTGCTTCACGATACGGTGGAAGACACGCTGGCGACGATCGAAGATATCGAGAAAAATTTCGGGCCTGAGGTGGCGCGGCTGGTCGACGGAGTGACCAAGCTCAGCAAGATCGAGGCAATGCCGGAAGACGAGCGGGCGGCGGAAAATTTGCGCAAGTTCCTGCTCGCCATGTCGGAAGATATCCGCGTGTTGCTGGTCAAGTTGGCTGACCGGCTACACAATATGCGCACGCTGCATTTCATCAAGAACCCCGAAAAACGCCAGCGTATCGCGCGTGAGACGATGGATATTTACGCGCCGTTGGCCGAGCGGGTCGGTATGTATGAATATATGCGCGAAATGCAGTTGCTGGCATTCGAGCAATTGGAGCCTGAGGGATATCGTACCATCACCGGGCGGCTCGAACAGATCCGCAGGCAGGATGGCGGGCAGGTCGATGCGATTGCCCTGGCGGTGAAACAGGCTTTGGCTGAAGCGGGGCTTAAGGTCGAAGTCACCGGGCGCGAAAAACACCCCTATTCAATCTGGAAGAAAATGGCCGAACGCCATGTGTCGTTTGAGCAAGTGACCGACATCATGGCTTTCCGGGTTATTACCAATAGCGACGCCGATTGCTACGCTGCATTGGGCGTGCTGCACCGCGTTTGGCAATGCATTCCGGGCAAGTTCAAAGACTATCTCTCGACCCCCAAAAACAACGGCTACCGCTCGCTCCACACTTCGCTGATTTACGAAAATTCAATGCGGGTGGAGGTGCAGATACGCACGCGCGATATGCACCAGACCAATGAATTCGGCCTCGCCGCGCATTGGGCCTATAAGCAGGGTGACCGGCCCGACGGTGAAGTGGGTTGGTTGCGCGATCTGATCGAGATTGTCGACGCGAGCCACGATGCGGAAGAACTGCTCGAACATACACGGCTGGCAATTTATCAGGACCGGATTTTTGCCTTCACTCCCAAGGGCGCTCTGTTCCAGCTGCCCAAGGGCGCGACGCCGGTTGATTTTGCCTTTGCTGTCCACACCGATCTCGGATCGCAAACGGTTGGCGCGAAAATCAACGGGCGTCATATGCCGCTACGCACGCCGCTCAACAACGGCGATGTGGTGGAGATTATCAAGGGTGCAAACAGCGCGTCGCAGCTCAACTGGCTGGGTTATGTCGTAACCGGCAAGGCGCGTGCGGCGATCCGCCGGGCGGTGCGGCTAAAGGAACATGGCGAAGTGGCCGAAATCGGCCGCAAATTGTTCGATGATATTTCCATCCGCGTGCCCGCGAAAATCGGCAAGAAGGCGGTTCGCGATGCGATGAAGCGGCTCGACTTCGACGATGAAGAAGATCTGATGTATGCCATCGGCGCGGCCAAGCTTGGGGACCGCGAGGTTATGGAGGCGCTGCTTCCCGGCTGCACAACCGATCTGCAAGGCGACCAGAACTGGGCCAAGCAGGAACGCGCAATCTCGATCCGAGGATTGACTCCGGGCGTTGGATTTCACCTTGCAGAATGTTGCCATCCGGTGCCGGGCGACCGGATTGTCGGTCTACGCAATCCGGGTGAAGGGGTGGAAGTGCATGCTATCGATTGCTTCGAACTTGCAAACGGCACCGATGTTGACTGGCTCGACCTGTCATGGGGCCAGAAATCCAAAGGCGCGGTCGGGCAATTGCGCGCGACACTCTATGACCGGCCCGGAGCCTTGGCCGAAATGGCGGGTATTTTCGGGCAGAATGCCGCCAATATCCGCGCGCTGACACTATCGCAGAACGAACAGCCGTTCGGTGTTTATGAGGTGGAACTGGAAGTGCAGGATCTCGCGCATCTAACGCGGATTCTCAGCGCCTTGAGGGCCAGCGATGCGGTGGCGCAGGCCGAGAGGATCTAGCGTGGCGATTCTCGGCATCGATCACGTCCAACTGGCGATGCCGAGGGGCGCGGAGGACACGGCGCGCGCGTTCTTCATCGGCATACTCGGGCTGGTTGAAATCGCTAAACCAGCCGATCTGGCGCTGCGCGGTGGTTGCTGGTTCGCCAATTCCGGCAGCGGCGGGACGGCGAATATCCATCTGGGTGTCGAAGAGCCTTTTGTGCCCGCAAAGAAGGCGCATCCCGCGTTGCTGGTCGATGATCTGGCGGCACTGCGCCGCACGCTCGACGCGGCGAATGTGGCATTTACCGATGGCAAGCCTCTGGACGGTTACATGCGCGGCGATATTTGCGACCCGTTCGGCAACCGAATCGAATTGATGCAGCGGCATTAGAAGCGCAGCGTTACCGCCGCTTCGCTGCCTTCATCCATCGCTTCTGCTTTGCGGATGGCGGCCTTGACCGGCAGCAGCCAACCGTCCTCAGCTTTTTGCGGGAAGACCGAAGTTTGCCATTCGCTGCCGCCTATTTTGGCGCTGACCTTGATCCCGCCCCAGCCGCGCTTTGTGCCATTTTCCAGCCGCCGCATCAGTGCGGTGCCGGACAAAGCCTCGCCCGCTTCTCCGTCGATGGTCAGGAAGAACCAGCTAACGCCATTGTTTGCGGTCCAGCGCCACAGATTGGCGGTGTGGGTAATGGTTTCGGTCATAGTGGTTCGCGCCGAGGCGCAGAGGGGGCAGGGGCCGCAGAGAGGTAGTTCGAGCCGAACGCTTTTTCAAAATTACGGCGGGTGTTCTTGGAGGAAACCGATTGGATTATTGACCTGCGGCCGGCGCAGTTTCCCCTCCGCGCAATCCGCTTCCTTTGCGCCTCTGCGCGAAACCGCTTCACTTCACCCGCCGCACCGGCACCGGGATATTGCAGATATCCGCCCCGCCAGCCGCTTTGATGAAAAAGGGATCGCGGCGGTTGGCGCGGGCATCGGTATATTTGGCGAAAGTCTCACCCTCGGTTGAGAGATATTCGAAGGCGGGCTGATTTGCGGCGGGCAAATCGCTGGCGACGCGGACCGACAATATCGGGGTTCGCTTGTCAAACTCGTCTTCGCGGTAAAAGCCAAGATCACCCTTGCCGCGCGGCAGGCTGGAGAGATGCTCCATTCCTTCGATAATCCGCCCTACCAGCGCGATATTGCGGTCCAGATGGCGCGGCGCATGGCCGATCACGGTGTAGAGTTCCGCCCCCGATCCGGTGTCCGGCGAATAGTTACGGCCGATGCCAACCATGCCGTAGCAGTGGGTGGGCCAGAAAACCGCCGAGTCTTCGGCAGTGTTCGATGCGATTGCCCATCCTTTGTAGAACTCTACGAAGTAGCTATAAGAATCACGTTGGTGCCAACCTTGTGGTGCCGTTGCTGTTCTAGTGGACGCAATCGATATCATCGCTCGCCGCTCTCTTTCTTCGTAGAGCGGAAGATATCGACCGGTTTCGTCTCTCCGTAAGCTCACCTTGTCCGCCTCAACGGCAGCAGCCATCGATTCCATGGACTGCGAGTACTCATCCTCCCCCATCACCTTCAACCCCTCGGGCAGCGGCTTGGTCTCGCCCGTCGCCTCGGGATCGTCGTAATTGGGGTCGCCCCATTGGACGACGTAATTGTCCTGCACGCGGTTGACGCTGATATTGTCGTACCATTTGGCGCGGGCGAAGGTGCGGATGTTGCTGACCCAGCCTTGGCTGAAGGGCGCGGGCATCAGCTGGATTACAACTTTGCGCTCATTGCCCGCGGAATCGGGAGCCAGCGTCATCACCAGCAAATCCTCGGCCGCTATGCGCACCCACTCGCTGGCAGGGGCCGCCGCGACGATTTCATTGGGCGATGGCGAGGGCGATGGCGCGGGAGTCCCTTCTTGCGCTACTGCTTCGCTGCTGGAGCGCGGGTCGGGCTGTGCCTCCTGCGCGTTGACGGGAAGGGTTAGGGCGAGCGCCGCAGCGGCCAGCAGGAAAGATTTCTTCATACTGATCTGTCTGCCACCGGAATCAACCTTGCGAAAGCCCCTAGTGGCGGCTAGAGGCGCTGCTTCGCCAACAGCCGGTGGCTAAACGGCGATGCGGAGACGTGGCAGAGTGGTCGATCGCGCTCGCTTGGAAAGCGTGTATAGGGCAACCTATCGAGGGTTCGAATCCCTCCGTCTCCGCCACCAAATCAAGCTTGGTAAGTGAATGTCGCCGAAGGGGCGTCCCTGATTGTGCAATCACGCTTGCTGTTTTCGGCAGGATTGCCCTGGATCTCTATCTGAATGGATTGAAGTCACCTATCAATAGCGGACTAGCCCCATCAGCGCCGCTGCGATCACCGGCGCGCCGAAGATGATAAAGCACCCCAGAATAACCCGCATCCCCTGCCGCCAATCAAACCTCCCCGTCATCAGCATCAGCCCCGTAAAGGCGACTGCCAACACGCACAGGCCAACTGCAAGGCTACCCAGCAAAGTCCCCGACAGCCACTGCGCCGCATCACCCAGCGCATTGCTGCCTTTCGGTTCGAACAGCGATTGGCTCATGGTTCTTGTTCCGGTCTAAATATCAGCACGCCACTGCGCTTCTATCTACCCGCTATCTAACTGCAATCACCCAGCAATCGCAACAGCGCCGCAGCAATGCAAATGCCAATGATATTTGCATGATGTTTGCAGCGTATGTTCTGCCCAGAATCGACACATGTTTTGGCGATGACCGGTCAAATCCGATTCAAAGCTTGTTGCATTGCTTTCCTGTCGTTAGCCTGACGACTCGGTTTATGGGGGCACCGATGTCGGACAGTTTGAAGCAGGATCGTCTGTTTGTGGCGCTTACGCGTCCGCAGATGTTTGCCGGTGTCACATATACATTTTTCATCATCAACGCGCTGGTGGCGGTTGAAATGTTTCTCTTGTTCAAAAGCTGGTGGGTGCTGCTGGTCGCACTGGTGATGCATTTTGCAGGCATGCTTTTTTGCCTTTCCGAGCCGCGCTTTTTTGACCTTTGGTTTGCGCGGGTACGCTATTGTCCGCGGGTCAAGAATTACAGGATGTGGCAGTGCAATTCTTACCATCCCTGACCCGCGATCCCAAGATTATTGCGCGTGAGGCTCCGGCTGGTGCGCACTTGCCTTATGCGCGGCATATCGATGATGTCACAATCGAGACACGCGACGGTTTGTTGATGCAGACAATCCGTCTGCGCGGGTTCCTGTTCGAGACAGCCGATAGCGATGAGTTGAATTACCGCGCCGAATTGCGCGATGCGATGACCCGCGCGATTGGTACTTCGCGTTTTGCGATTTACCACCACGTGCTGCGCCGCCGCGCTGATACTGTGCTTGACGGAACCTTTGGAGATGATTTCTCGGGCAGCTTGAACGAACGCTGGACCAAGCGGCTGGGTGCGAAACAGCTTTTCGTCAATGATCTGTTTATCACGCTGGTCCGCAGACCGTTGCAGGGCAAGATCGGATTTGCCGACCGGATGAAGTCCTGGTTTGGCAAGGCTGCGCTCGGCAATGTCGAGCGGATGCGCTCTGAAAAACATGCGCTCTCCAATGCACGTGAGGCCTTGGAGGCGGCGCTAGGAGCGTATGAGCCAACGGTGCTGTCGCGCTACGAAACAACCGGCGGGACGCGATCCGAGCAGCTCGAGTTTCTGTCCTATCTGTTTAACGGGGTGATGAACCCTGTGGCGGTGCCCTACGGCGATATCGGGTGCCACATCCCCTCGCGCCGGATCAGTTTTGGGCAGGATACGGTCGAACTCGCCCCGACAGGTTCGGAAGGCCGGCGGTTCTCGGCCATCCTTTCGATTAAGGATTATCCCGGGCGCACAATGCCGGGAATGTTCGATGAACTTTACCGCCTTCCGTTCGAGCTCAATGTCAGCCAAAGCTTTGCCTTTGTCGAGCGCGGAGAGGCGCTTGGCCGGATGAATATGGTGCTGCGGCGGATGCGATCTGCCGAAGACGAGGCTGTTTCGCTGCGCGATGAATTGGGCGCGGCAAAAGACGAAGTCGCTGCGGGACGTGCCGGTTTTGGAGAGCATCATACAACCATTGCCATCTATGCCGATGATCTGAAGTTGTTGGGCAATCATGTAGCCGAAGTGATTGCGCTGCTGGCCGATCTCGGGATCAATGCGGTGCGCGAGGATATTGCGCTGGAGCCGGCATTTTGGGCGCAGTTTCCGGGAAATTTCCGCTACATTACACGGCGCGGTCTGGTTTCCACCACCAATTTTGCAGGCTTCGCCAGCCTCCACAACTTCCCCGTCGGGCGGTCGCAAGGCAACCATTGGGGCGATGCAGTCACGCTGCTCGAAACCACCGCCGCTGGCCCCTATTTCTTCAATTTCCATCACAATGATCTGGGCAATTTTACGATTATCGGCCCGTCGGGTTCGGGCAAAACGGTGGTGCTCAATTTCCTCCTTGCGCAGGCGCGAAAGTACCGGCCGAGGATTATTTTCTTCGATAAGGATCGCGGTGCGGAACTGTTTATCAGGGCGATTGGCGGGCAATATGACCGGCTTAGCCCCGGCACAAAATCGGGTCTGAACCCGCTACAATTGGATAACACGCCGGAGAACCGCAAATTCCTGTTCGAATGGCTGGAAATCCTCGCCGGTGGTTGCAGTGCAGCGGAGTTGGACCAAATCCGCGACGCGCTAGAGCTTAATTTCCAGCAGCCGCTCAACCGGCGCAGGCTACGCTATCTGGTTGAATTGTTTAGAGGCGCGGAAAAAGCATCGAAATCAGACCTCAGATCGCGCCTCGCGCCGTGGTGGGGCACGGGCGAGCGCGCGTGGCTGTTCGACAATGAGTCCGACGCGACCGATATAATGCATGAAACGGTCGGTTTCGACATGACCGCGATCCTCGATGATCCGGTGTCGCGCACTCCGGCGATGTTCTATTTCTTCCACCGCGTCGAAGAACGGCTCGACGGAACGCCCGCGATCATCGTGGTCGACGAAGGGTGGAAGGCTCTCGACGACGAGATTTTTGTCCGCCGGATTAAGGACTGGGAAAAAACCATCCGCAAGCGCAACGGGATCGTCGGCTTTGCGACCCAGAGCGCGCAGGATGCGCTCGAAAGCCAGATCGCCAGCGCCATTATCGAACAGGCCGCGACGCAAATCTTCATGATCAACCCCAAAGCGAGGGCGGAAGATTATATTCACGGATTTGGCCTGACGCCGCATGAATTCGAACTGGTGCGGACTTTGCCAGACAGCTCGCATTGTTTCCTCATCCGGCATGGCAAGGAAAGCGTGGTCGCGCGGCTTGATCTGACCGGTGAGGGCGATTTGCTGACAATCCTGTCGGGCCGCGAAAAGACCGTTCGGCTGTTTGACGAGATTGTCAGCCGGACCGGGCCGGACCCGGCCAATTGGTTGCATGTGCTCCTGCGAGAAGCAGCCTGATGGCTTGCCCCGCAATCATCACTGGCGACCAGTTCTTGCTGCGTGTGATCGACCATATCGATTGTCAGGCGCAAATAATGGGCAGTTATGGCTATCAATCGCTGGGCCAGCCGGGTTCGTTCGCTGCCATAGTCGCGTCAAGCTTGCTCACGCTGTTCGTCGCTCTGTTCGGTATAAGGCTGCTGCTCGGCCCGGCGCCGGGGGCACGCGACACGGTGGTCGATATTCTTAAGATCGGCATTGTCCTGACCCTGGCATTTTCCTGGCCTGCTTTTCGCACGGTCATCCATGATGTGGTGCTCGATGGGCCGGCGCAGATTGCCAATAGCGTCATCCCGCCATCGCTAAGCAGTTCGTCACTGCGATTTGCACAACGGCTTCAGTCAGCAGATCGCGCGATGGTCAAATTTACTGAGCAGGGAACGGGCCGCGACACGGGGGCATTTCTGGAGGGGAGCCAAAGCGGGGCAGGATTTGCCGGAACGGCGCTTCAGGATGATGCGGCACTTGGCTATGGCAGGTTGGCTTATCTTGCAGGCACGATCAGTGCGGTTGGCCTGTTGCGGCTGATCGGGGCACTGTTGCTCGCGCTGGCGCCTCTCGCCGCAGGATTGCTGTTGTTTGAACAGACGCGCGGGATATTCTCGGGCTGGCTGAGAGGGTTGACGCTGGCGTTGATCGGGTCGGTCGGTGCCACGGCGGTGCTGGCGCTGGAGTTATCGATTCTGGAACCGTGGCTCGCCGATGCACTACGGGTCAGAGCGATGGGCTATGCCATACCTTCGGCACCGATCGAAATGTTTGCCATTACATTGTCCTTTGCCACTATTCAGTTCGCGATGATCTGGCTGCTGGCCAAAATTGCCTTCAATCGCGGTTGGCCGAATTTGCCCGAGTTCCCGTCGCAGACTCATTCTGCAGTGCCTGGCTTGGCCAACGATGCTCCAGCCGCTTGGGTGGTGGTGACAAACCGCAGCCGCGCAGAGCGAATTTCCGACCATGTCGAAACGCTGGTTCGCCGCGAGCAAGCGCCGGGTTCGCGGGTGCAGTCCTATTCCGATCGGCTGTTTGCGGATCGCGGAAATCCTGACACGCCAACACTTCCCTCGCGCGAAGCTGCAGTACAAACACCCAGACTTGGCAGTTCCTATCGCCGGACAGCCGCGCGCAGTTCGCAAGCTGGCACAATAAGGGATGCGACCCGATGAATGCACCGCACGAAGATAGGGTTGGCGACGACTTGGCCTATGAAGCGCAATACGATGCGGCGGGTGAATGGTCGCGCAGTGTGACAGCCGATATCGAACGATCAAAACGGATTGCCTGGGCAGTTGCCTGCGTTGCGGCTTTGGTTGCGGTGCTGGAGGCGATTGCTCTGGTCTATCTCATGCCGCTGAAGACCACGGTCCCCTACACTTTGTTGGTTGACCGGCAGACGGGCAATGTCGAAGCTCTGTCTCCGCTTGATGCTCAGGTGATTGCTCCCGATACGGCGCTGACGCGGTCGTTTCTGGTGCAATATGTCATCGCGCGCGAAAGCTTCGATGTGGTGGGTGTGCAGCAGGATTATCGCAAGGTCACTCTGTGGAGCGCAGGCGAGGCGCGGAGCCGGTACATAGACCAAATGCAGGACGGTAATCCGCTCAGCCCGCTATCCTACATGCCGCGCGGCGGCGCGATAAAGACCGAAATCAGAAGTATTTCCTCGCTCGGCGCAAGGCGTTCGCTGGTCCGGTTTACCACCACGCGCAGCGACCCGGGAGCGCAGCCGCAAGCACCGGAATATTGGGCAGCAATTGTCGACTATCAGTTCAGCTCTGACGACATGGCTGAGGCCGACCGGCTGGTTAATCCGCTCGGTTTCCAAGTAACCCGATATCGCCGCGATGCGGAAACCTTGCCTGAGTTGCCCCCTCAAACTGAAACAGCACGGCCTCTGGACCGAAGCTCAGCCCCATGATACCGGCTTCTTTCCGCTTTCTTACCTTACTTACGCTGGCATTTTCTGGCGCAGCGTTGGCGCAAGTTGTACCGCAGCCTAGCGCGGTCAACCCACGCATCCAAACCGTGGAATGGGCGGCGGGCGACGAATATCTGCTGACCGCACTGCCTCTGACCGGACTAACAGTTGTCCTGGAGCCAGGTGAGCAAATCCGCCGCGTTACACTCGACAATCCCAAGCAGGTCGAAGTGCGCGTTTCAGCGGAGGCTGACAGCTTTTTAATTCTTCCTTTGAGCGATCCGCTTGCTTCTGCTTTGCTGGTGCAGACTGACCGGCGCGACTATCGTTTTACGGTTCAATCGGCGATGGCGCTGACATCTGCCTATCTGGTGCGGTTCAACTATGGCGGCGCAGAATCAATTGACGCGGTCAACCCTCCGATCCCAGCGATTTCCCTCCCTTCCGGTCAAAGCTGGAGCTACCGTTTGCGTGGAGATAAATCTGTTCGCCCGACCAAATTAAGCGATGATGGGGTGCGCACGAAAATCGAATTTGCGCCCGAGCAGGATTTACCGGCAGTCTTCGCCATCGGCCCGACGGGCGACGAACAGGTCGTTAACGGCCATATGCGGAGCGGCGTTTTTGTGATCGACCGCGTCTATCAGGAACTCGTTTTCCGCATCGACAAGGACAAGGCGACCGCACGCCGCGATGGGGAGGCTGGTGGTGGCTGATCCTGTTGGTAAAGCGCCGATAACTGAACTGGATGTTCGCCCGGTCGTCGCGACACCGGGGTCGGGGAATTTGGGCCTTTGGGCCTTTGCTGTGATACTGACCTTGGGCGGAATCTGGCTGTTCTCTGCGATGAGCGCCAACCGGGCCAAGTTCGAGGCTCCGGCAATTTCGGCATCGGCTGGCAGCGGCGGAACCCGAATTGCAGCTGCGCCCGATCTGCGTTTGCCTGACGATCTGAGTGGTGTACCCGCATTTGCGGAACGCGAAGCAACATTGCGGCCCGTTTTGGTCCGGCAATTGCCACGCTCTCAGGCGTTAGAACGCGCAATTGGCCCGGTCAGAGAACAGCGAGTTGTCGGCGCTCCGCCCCCCCAGCAATATCCAGCTCCGCCGATTAGAGAAATATTGCCCTCTGTGGTGTTTGACCGGACTTTCGGAAGCACGGGTGCAGCCAATATCCAGCCACCCGCGCAAGCTACCAATGACCGCGTAAGAGCAGGGCGGTTTGAAAAGCCGTCGCTCACGATTTCGCAGGGGACGGTCATTCCTGCAGTGCTCGAAACCGCGCTCGATTCAACCCGTCCCGGTGCTGCTCGGGCTTTGGTCCAGCGGGATGTTTACAGTTTCGACGGCACACGCATTCTCATCCAGCGTGGCAGCAGAATATACGGTGAATATGAGGCGGGCCTCAATCCAGGCGAAAAGCGCGCGCTGATCCAGTGGACACGGCTCATCCGGCCTGACGGAGTCACTATTGCACTCGATTCACCATCATCCGACCCACTCGGCCGTGCAGGCGTGAAAGGCGATGTCGATAGCAAGTTCTTCCAGCGTTTTGGCGGCGCAATTCTGCAATCGGTGCTTGATATCGGGGTTGGAGTCGCGACACAGAAGGCGACCAACGGAGTCGTGGTTGCATTGCCCGGCAGTACGCAAAATGTGCAGGTACAAGACCAGCAAACGATCCGTCCGACATTGAAAATCCGCCAAGGGACCAGCGTGTCGATCTTTGTCGCGCGCGATCTGGATTTCTCGAGCGTGGATTTCTGAGCTTGGAAAGCAGCTATTACCTCGATAGCTTTCTCGCACCGCTCGCCCCCTATCTGTCGCGCGACGATGTGACCGACATCTATATCAACCGGCCGGGCGAGGTGTGGTTTGAGACCATCGGCGGCGAAATTGCGCGGGAGACGATCGAGGGACTGGACGAGAAACTGCTGGGCCGCCTCGCCCGCCAAATTGCCGCTGGCGGCTCGCAAGCAATCAGCCGCGCGCAACCATTGCTCGCAGCCAGCCTGCCAGACGGATCGCGCGTCCAGATTGTCGGTCCGCCCGCCACGCGCGGCGGCCATGTGCTGGCGATCAGGCGGCACGTGGCGGCAGGCATGTCCTTAGCCGATTGGATCGAGGCAGATGCCTTCGCGATGACGCGCAGCGGACCTGCTCGGCTGAATACCTCCGACGACTACGTACCGCTTGGGGGCGCTGAAGCACCGGCAGCACTCAAACAGGCAGTCCTTGAGCGCAAAAATATTCTGATTTCCGGCGGGACGTCATCGGGCAAGACAACCTTTCTCAACGCCCTCATCGCCGAAATTCCGCGCGAGGAGCGGCTGATCATGATCGAAGATACCGAAGAGCTGCGTTTGGTGCATGACAATGCCATCGGCTTGCTGGCGGCGCGCGGCCACACCAGCGAAGCGGAAGTTTCGGTAGAAGATTTGCTCATTGCCGCGCTAAGAATGCGGCCCGACCGGATCATCCTCGGCGAATTGCGCGGCGTAGAGGCTTTCACGTTTCTGCGCGCGGTCAATACCGGTCACCCCGGTTCGATGACCACAATCCACGCCGACACACCCGAACGGTCCATCGAACAACTTGCGCTATTGGTATTGCAGGCGGGGACCAAATTGGGATGGGATGATGTGCGCCATTATGTCCGCGCAAGCGTCGATGTTTTCGTCCAGCTGGGCCGAGAGGGCGGAAAGCGGGGCGTATCACAGGTGCTGGTCCGGTCGGGCGGATGACCAGTGACCGCAGCGGAACAGTTTGGCTGCTGCCAACTGGCTATCCCCGCCGCCCGGCTTTCCTTCAATGAGGCCAAATTGCCGACTAGCTGGCGAACAGCATTGCTAGATTGGCAAACCATCCTTCTGTCGATTTCGTTGAAACTTGCGCACTGGGCGTTACCGGACATTCGAGGCAATAGGCCTGCATCCCGCGCACACCCATCATGCGTTCGAGATCGGTTTGCACCTGAGCCAGAGCCGCTTGCTGACGCCCTGATACCAACGCGAACAGATCGCCGCCGCCGATACGTGTTTCGGCATCATCGGACAGCATGCTGCGCAGCAGCGTGTCGTATTCGCCCGGTGCATTGCCGAGATATTGCACGTGCCAGTCGCCTTCCTTCAAGCCTGCTTTCTCCGCTGCATAACCAATCGCATCATCGATTCCGCCATATTGATCAACCAAACCGATCTGACGCGCAGTGCCGCCGTCCCACACGCGGCCTTGGCCAATCGCGTCGACCTGTTCGGTGGTAAGGTTGCGCGATTTCGCCACGCGAGAGATGAAATCGCGGTAGCCATCTTCGATCGTTGCCTGAAGGATGGAATCCACTTCAGGGGTAAACCCTGCAATCAAATCGGGTTGGCCCGAAAGAGCGGTGGTGCGAACACCGTCCCCCTTGACTCCCCATTCGGCTGCTGCGCGCTCGAAAGTCGGGATGACCGCGAAAATGCCGATTGAACCAGTAATGGTTTCAGGCTCTGCAAAAATCCGGTCTGCCGGGGTCGAGACCCAATATCCGCCGCTGGCAGCGACATTGCCCATCGACACCACAATCGGAATTTTCTTTGCTTTGTGGCGCATAATCGCGAGGCGGATTTCTTCCGAGGCCATCACCGAGCCGCCCGGGGAATCGACCCGCACTACCAAAGCTTTCAGATCATCGTCGAGCGCATCGTCGAGCAAATCGGCAATCCGCGTACCTCCGGCGGTGCCTGGTCCGGCTTCGCCATCCACGATTTCACCCGCGATGGTGACCACGCCGATTGCTTCACCTGAATTGCCGATTGGATTGTCAGCCATCCACGGGGCCAGATCGGTATGGGCAAATGCACCTGGCGATTCGTCATAATTGTCTTTGCCGACCAGTTTCGCCACGCGCTCACCAAATTGGACGCGGTTGCCGATCTTATCGACGAGGCCCGCCGCCAGCGCTGCCGTTGCAAGGTCGCCTTGCGATGCTGCAACCCACTCGGTCGGGGTCTTGGTTACCTTTTCCAATTGCAGCTGCGGGCGCGCCTTTTGGACATTGGCCTGCCATTCTTCCCACAGCGAACCGTATAGTGCTTCGTAATTCTCGCGCGCTTCGGGTGACATATCGCCGCGGATATAGGGCTCCACAGCAGATTTATAGGTGCCGACCTTGTAGACGCGGGCATTGATGTTCAGTTTTTTGAGCAGTTCGCCATAATAGATGCGGCTCCCGCCGGGCCCGGCGATCACCGCGCCGCCCAGCGGATCGACCCAGACTTCGCTTGAATGCGCGGCCAGCATCATCGCATCATCGCCGTAGCCAACGGCATAGGCGAGGACGGGCTTGTCGGCCTTGCGCACCCGGTCGAGCGCCTCGCCAATTTCCTGAAGGTGGACATGGCCGCCGCCAAGGAACTTCGACAGATCCAGCACAACGGCCTTGATCCGTGTGTCCTTGGCCGCCTGATCGATTGCATGGATCAGGTCGCGCGACTGGAATTCGGACATTGGTGCCTGACCGCTAAGCAGCGCCTGAATGGGATCAATGGCAGAGCTTTCCTCCACCACCACGCCGTCGAGATCGAGCAACAAAGCGCCGTCACGAACCGCTGCTGGGCTGGGGCGGCCAGTCAGTATGCCGAACAGGAGCGAGAACAACAGTAGCAAAAAGAGCAAGCTCAGCCCGTCCTTAATGCCAACCAGTAAACGCCAGACCTTGCCCGCAAATGCCATTAAAACTGTCCCGAAACTTCGATTTCGATGTTGGTTAGTCGCAAGCGCGCGTTCAATCCAGCCGAATCCACTTGAGCGACATACAGCTGTCGACTAAGGGCTTGGCTTTAATGACATCGACGCAAACTTCGACGGCGGAGGCCAGCATCAGACGGGAATATCCCGCTGGGTCTCTCGCCTTCCCGCACCGCGACTTGCTGGGCATTGCCAAGCTGGAACGCCATCAAATCCTCTATATGCTCGACGAGGCCGAACAATGGGTCGCGCTCAACCGGCAATCGGCCAAGCATAGCGATGCGCTTGCCGGGATGACGATCATCAACGCATTTTTTGAAAACAGCACGCGCACACTGCTGAGCTTCGAGATTGCCGGAAAGCGGCTGGGTGCGGACGTGGTCAATATGCATGCCGCAAATTCGAGCGTGAAGAAGGGTGAAACGCTGATCGATACCGCGATCACGCTCAATGCCATGCGCGCCGATGCGATTGTGATCCGGCACGGGTCAAGCGGCGCGGTTGATTTGATTGCAAGCAAGGTCGATTGCCCTGTTCTCAACGCGGGCGATGGCCAGCACGAACATCCGACGCAGGCTTTGCTTGATGCGCTGGCGCTGCGTCATGCATTGCGCGAACGCGAGCATAGGGCGGATGATTTCACCGGGCTGACAGTGACCATCTGCGGCGACATACTCCACAGCCGTGTTGCCCGCTCCAACATATTATGCCTGACCGCGCTCGGCGCGAGCGTGCGTTTGTGCGCCCCGCCTGCCTTGATGCCAGCCGAGGTCGAGGCAATGGGCGCGCAGAAGTTCCATGATTTCGATGCAGCGCTCAGCGGGTCCGATGTGGTGATGATGCTCAGGCTTCAGAGTGAGCGGATGGAGGGGCAGTTCATTCCGTCTGCGCGCGAATACCACCATTTGTTCGGCCTCACCAAAACACGTTTGCAGCGCGCCGCGCCTGATGCACTGGTGATGCACCCCGGACCGATGAATCGCGGAGTCGAGATCGATAGCGAGGTGGCCGATATGATTGGCCGTTCGATCATCACCCGTCAGGTCGAAATGGGTGTAGCAATACGCATGGCGGCGCTCGATGTGCTGACCCGCAGGAGACGCGGCATTGAAGGCTGGGCCCTGCCGGAGGCGCAGTGGGTATGAAACAGCACAAACCCCTGACAATTACCAACGGGACGCTGGTTCTGCCTAGCGGGACGACCAAAGGCGCGCTGCGCTGTGTTGATGGCTTGATCGACGCGGTCGGCGATGTAGTGGCGGAGGATGGCGACGAAATTTTCGATGCGAAAGGCAAGCTGATTGCTCCGGGATTGGTTGATTTCGGTGTCTTTGCAGTCGATAAACCGGCGTTTCATTTCGGCGGAATCACCCGCGCGGCGGTGATGCCCGACCAGAACCCGCCGCTCGATTATCCCTCCCGCATTCGGCTGGTCGCGCAAAGCGGTAAACCCGATTTGTGGGTGCATCCGCTGGCGGCTGCGACCAAGCGGCTTGAGGGGAACGAACTGGCCGAAATTGGCCTGATGAAAGAAGCGGGAGCGCGCGGTGTTGCCACCGGTCGCCGCTGGATTTCCGATTCGGGAGCGATGCTGCGGCTGCTGCAATATGCCGCGATGCTCGATCTGGTGGTTGTGAGCCACGCCGAAGATGCCGGACTTGTCGGCGCGGCTGCAGCAACTGCGGGCGATATGGCAACGCGGCTCGGCTTGCCCAGCGCCCCAGCCGAAGCAGAGGCACTGGCTGTCACGCGCGATATTGCTTTGGCAGAAATGGCCGGGGCACGGCTGCATCTGCGGCAGGTTACAACCACAGCCGCACTTGATCTGGTGCGTGCCGCCAAATCGCGTGGCGCGTTGGTAACAGCCGGTGTCACACCCGCGCATTTTATGCTGTCTGATCTGGCGACAGGAGAATTCCGCACATTCGCCCGCCTTTCACCGCCTTTACGTAAGGAAAGTGACCGTCAGGCGGTCATCGCCGCGATTGGAGATGGGACGATCGATGTGATTGCATCGGGCCACGATCCGCGCGGTCCGGAAGACAAACGCTTGCCCTTTGCCGATGCCGAACCCGGAATGGCCGGAGCCGAAACGCTGCTAGCGATGACGCTCACGTTGGTTCGCGATGACGTGATTTCGATGAGCCGGGCGTTTGAATTGCTTGGGTCTGGCCCGGCCAAATTGCTTGGTGCAGCTTGCGGAGCTCTGCAGACCGGCCTTGAAGCAGATATTTGCATCGTCGATCCGGAAAAACCGTGGATCGTTGATTCCGGTCAAATGGCGGCGACTGCAGGCAATACACCGTTCGATGGTCAGCCGACGCAAGGTCGTGCGCTGGCGCTGTTCAAAGGCGGAGTGCGGATTACTTCCTGAACGGGAACAGCTTGCCGTAAGTCAGGCAGCGCCACAGCCATTCGAGCGGCCCGTAGCGAAAGTGTTCGAGCCACGGTTTGGACCATAGTAGCATAACAATCCACGCGCCAAACACGACCAGATAAAGCTGTTCGCGCGCCAATTCACCGAACAGGCCAAAGCCCCACCCGTGAAAGAGTATCACCATCAGCACCGAAGTACCCAGATAGTTGGTGAATGCCGCTCGTCCCGCAGCGCTCAAACGCGATCCGAGCCAGCCTTTTGCAGCGGGCGCCCATTGCGAGAGCAAAGCGACAAGTCCCAGCGCCATCATAATGCGCGGTATGGGGGAGAGGCCCATAAAGCCTGCAAGCGTGCCGTAATAGGTGAAGCCGCCTGACTGTATCCAAAGACCGGCGGCAAGGCTCAACAATGCCCCGCCAATTAAACCGATCCAGCCCCAAACTCGCTGACTGGTCTGGTCCAGCCTGCCGTCAAACATTCCCATCCGGTAAATCGCCATGCCGATCAGCATCAGTGGCAATGTTTCCCAGATGAAGAACAAGAGATTGGTCAGCGGATCGGTCATGTGAACGGCCAAATTATGCTCAATATAGCCAGCATAATCGCCATTGGAGATCAGCGGAACTTCTAGCTTGTCGTCACCGAGCGCATATTGCTTGCCCTCTGCCAAGGCTTCTTTCGTTTCGGCCATCGCAGCGGTGTCGCCAAATGGTGTATCGGCGATGAAAGGTAGCGGCACCATCATCGCGGCGTAAATCAGCGCCCCTACGACATAACCGACCGCGCCGACGATGAGCTGCGTTTTTGCGCGAAGCGTCACAAACAACAGTGCGACAAAGCCGGTCAGCGCGTAAAAGGTAAGAATATCCCCCTTCCAGATAAAGAAGAAGTGGGCCAGGCCGAACATCAGCAAGAATGCCAGCCGTTTTGCTTGCAGCCAGCGCGTCGATCCGCGCGCCCATGCCTTCTCCATAAAAAGCATCATTCCCGCGCCAAATAGCAGAGTGAACAGCGCACGCATCTTTCCATCGACCAGCACGAATTGGGCAATCCATAGATAGTCGGCGGCGGCATCATGGCCGGTCAGGAATGCATCTGGCCACATATAGGCGGAGAACGGCTGGCCAAAGGCGACGATATTCGCTGCCAGAATTCCCAGAACCGCAAAGCCGCGAATGAAATCGAGGCTGGCAAGCCGACTGTCATCGCTTGCGAAAACAGGCGCGGTTGTTTCGGTGTTTGGATCCTGTGACATTGGCTTCCCCCATTTGAAGGGAGATTAGCACCGCATTTGCGGCATTGTCATGCCATTCTGTTCTCGTGTCGATGGAACCCTATTGGCGGGCGACGATACAATCCTGCCCGCTGCGCTTGAGCGTATTACAGGCGGTTTGCGCGCTCGATTGGCTGGGATAACCGCCTGCTTGCAGCTTAACTACGCGGCCAACTGGGATGATGAATTTTTGCTTGCCTGCAATGGCTGAATTGTCAGCAATGCGCGCCCATAATTTATCCGCATTTGACCGAACAGAGAACGCCCCCAATTGAACCCGCCAGGCTCCGCCTGCTCCGCTTTGTGCCGCAGGAGAGGCAGCGGGTGTCGCAGCAGCAGTGGCCGCCACCGGCGCTGAATTTGTGACGACCTTCACCGCGGGCGATGGGTTGCGCGTGGGTGTTGAGACAGGTGCTGGGGATGAGCGGGTATAGTCAGCGCCGGCCTCTGCCGGGCTTTCGGTGCCAGTGACCCGGCTTGCTTCGGCAACCGCAATCTGAGCAGCGGCGATTGACGGAGCGACGGTGGTAGACTGGAT